>CAKQBK010000026.1 GCA_934216155.1 uncultured Dialister sp. | reverse complement strand
CCATTCATTTATTTTTAATAATCAACGGTACGAATAAGACAAGGAGTACCGTTTACACAAAATACTTGACACTATCCTTTGTGAGATAATCATAATCTGCAGAATAATAACCCTGCCGCTAGCGATATATTCTCTTTGTTAATCCATCGAAGTCAGCAGAATGATACCCTTTGCGCCAGCAAAAATCATCACCATGTTTCTTCTATCCGCCTCGCACAAACCAATACACCAACGGATAAAGGACGAAGAGGAAGGCCAGTGTGGTGGTCAGGAAGGATGATTCTGCCAGGTTCACGTTGAGGCCATAGAGCTGGGCGGAGGCTACGGCGAAGATGGCGGTGGGCGCTGCCGAGGCCAGGATGACGCAGGTGATGATGGCCGGATCGGAAACGAAGAGAATGGTCATACCATAGAGTGCCGCCGGAAGGAGAAGAAATTTCACAGGAAATATGGGCCACAGTTTCAGCGCATATTCTTTGACGCCGCCCAGGTTCAAATCATAGCCTACAGGCACCATGCCCATCCAAGCGCTGACATGAATCAAAATGGTGAACAAGCTGGTCACCACCACCGGTTTTTCTACCTGGAAATAGGCCAAAGTCAAACCGATAGCCACTCCCACTGCGGGGAGCTGGTTCGGTGTCAGAAGCATTTTCGCCAAATGGATTTCCATTTTCCCTGTTTTCCCTGCATGGGCCCATTTATCATAGTAATACTGCCCCATGGGGAAACTGAACAACACGATGATGAGAATCTGTGGCACTGCGATGAGCTGAACGTAAGCAAAACCGATTTCCCCATACAGCACATAAGCGCAAAGCCCTGCCAGGGTACCAATATTTCCAAGCATCATAGAAATCATATAACTGCCCTGGGCCCTAGGATCACTGAATCGATTCTTTTCCAAGGCATAAAACACCGCCACAGGGATAAAGCAAATCGGGATGGTGGAAATAGGAAGCCACAACAGTTCCCAAGTCACATGGACGGACCAGAAAGAGACCACCGACAAAAACGTAGCCACCACCACCACATTGGCTTTGATGATGAGTCGAAGAATGTCCCGAGAAAGCCCCCACTTCCGAAGCCCCATGCCTACTATCATGGGCAGTAAAATATCTGCAAATACAATTAAAAAACGAGAATCCACTATGTATTGAGGCCTCCTTTTGTGGCATATATCATTTATTACAATAACATAAAATTAGGAATTAGGAATGAGAAGTGAGGAGTGAAGGAAGGGGCGCACAAATTATAGAAGCGCCCCAATACCCCTTTTATATACGTGACTGAAATATAATCTTCCCAGTCACCGGTCGCTAAAATCATATACATTTGCGGCGCTTTATAAGTTGTGCGCCGCCACCACCATTCCTCATTTCTAATTCCTCATTCCTAATTGATTTTGAAAGTCTTCCGGCAGTTCTGCTTGGAATCGTTTTTCGGACACCTTTTCCAATGAACCGGAAAGTTTGGGAAAGGTGATTTGGAAGGCGTGAAGCATTTGCCGTTTGATATGGAGCTTTTCCGACGCAGCGACACTCTCTGGATTGCCATATTTCCGATCCCCCAGAAGAGGATGGCCGATGGAGGAGAAGTGGAGACGAATTTGGTGAGAGCGACCGGTCACCAGTTGTACCTGCACCAAAGACATCGGAATGCCTTTCTTCGCAAAGGTATGAAGCACCTGGTAATGGGTCTCGATGGGAAGTGCGCCGGGACCTTTCTTTTCTGTATACCGGACCTGGTTGGTTTCATGATTTTTCACCAGAAATCCTTTCAGCACGCCGCTGCCTTCCATGTGGCCCAAAACCAGTGCTTGGTATTCCTTATGCAGGGACCGGTCTTTGATGATTCCATTTAGAGCCTGCAACGCCTGCACGGTTTTTCCTGCCAGCACCAACCCGCTGGTATTTCTATCCAACCGATTGCAAATGGATGGTTTCAACGTCGCCGTCACTTGGTCATGCAAATAGGAAAGGAGCCCATCATTGAGGGAATCTTTCCCGCTGCCATCCCCTTGAGACAAAAGTCCAGCCGGTTTATTCAGCACCAGAATTTGATCGTCTTCATAGACAATCCACTTGGGGAAATCTGACCAGCGAGAGGAAATAGCCGGTTTCACTTCTTCAGTTTCCATAAACTTTGCCAAGGTTTCTTCGGAAAACCAGACCGTCAGCACATCGCCAGCCTGAAGCTTTTCCCTGCCTTCTATTTTTTTATTATTTAAAGTGATATTTTTCTTCCGCATACTTTTGCGCAGAAGTCCCATGGAAGCCCCCGGCAGGAGTTTGCACAAATATTTCAAAGCCCCCTGCCCGGCTTCATTGGGCTGGATGGTAAATTGTTTCATAGTTTTGTCCTTTTTGGTGACTAGTGACTCGTGACTAAGGATTGTGGATTAGGAATTAGTAGCTGGGCACTAGGGATTGCACAATGCTGTTAAGTAAAGCAAAATATGCGATGATTTCTACTGATGCAAAGGTTACTCAGGTTTCTCAGGATACTGAGGTTTCTCACGTTTTTCGAATGAGCTAATAACGCTAGCGTCTATCAGCACATTCGGAGAACCTGAGCAACCTGAGAACCCTTAGAAACTTGAGCAACCTGTTACCACCAGCGGAATTATACCTACTAACTCAAATCCTTAACTTAACAGCATTGCCTGAGGAAGGGGGGAAATAGCAATGATTTCGCTAGTGCCACTTAGCACATTTGACGAACCTAAGCAACCTGAGAATCCTGAGCAACCTGAGTAACCTATGTACCCTTTTCATAAGAAAAGCCGTGAAACCGATCGGATTTCACAGCTCTTACAGTTTACCTTATTCCTTGCTGCCAAAAATGACAGTCAGTGCTGCGGCTGCAATGACGCCGCCCAGGGCCAGGAGTTTTCCTGCCTTGGCCGCTTTCTTTTTATTGACTCCCATGGGCTTAGGAGTGACTTTGCCTGTCTTCCGTACCTTCGCCAGTTTGTCCATGGCGGTTTCAAACTTTGCTGTCAAAGAAGTCAAAAGCGCCAATCCTCTTTCTGCTTCTTCTACGGTCGCTTCTTCCACTTTTTCGTCCAGTGCATCATTGCAAAGGATGCGGAGCTGGTGCAATTCATCGGCGAAATCTTCTTCGATGGTGCCATGCTGTTCCAATTCGTTGATACAGTCGGTGCGATGTTCATGAATCCATACCACCGGTTCCAGCTGGTTCTTTTCCAGCATTTTCACCATGTATTCCAATGCCTTCCCTGCTTTCAGCAAAGAAGCATCAGGATCATCATCCACATACTGTTTTGCTTTCGTGCAATATCTATATAATTCCGGATAGGTTTCTTTCAGAGTTTCAAAGTCAGCCATCTGCTATTTCTCCTTGTCATTGACACCATAGAATATACTTTTACAAATGATATACCAATCTCAGGCCTTTTGTCCACTACTAATTTGGTTGTTAGTTGTTGGTTGTTGGTTGTTGGAATTTCAACAACTAACAATAATCTCTAATCCGTTTTCTTACCACTTGAAAATTGGATAAATAATTTTGCACTATAATAAAACTTGGGGCGCTTTTAATTTTTTTTGCGCCCCTACCTTCATTTCTCACTTCTAACTTCTCACTTCTCACTGCTTTTTCTATGCTTTTCATCTATAATAGCTCATATGGCAAAAGCATTTGCATTAATAAAAAGAAAAATATATACTACGGAAAGATGAAAAATTATGTAGGTAAAGTAATCCCTAGCTACTAAATAAGGAGGAACATCATGGAAAAATTTCAGCAAGCCCCAGTCATTGGTTGCACCCGTGTGGGAGAAGACGCAGAAGGTTCTCGTGCGAAGGTATATTTCACCCGCACCATCGATGCAGACCATTTGATTCAGCTCTACAAACTCATTAACGATGCCATTTACGGAAAAGTGGCCATCAAATTGCACACCGGTGAAAAGCACGGACCGAACATTCTCCCCCGCGACATGGTACAGGCTTTCCAGGCCCAGGTACCGGACAGCACCATTGTAGAAACCAATACCCTTTACCAGGGCGATCGTTACACCACAGAAGGCCATAAGGAAACCCTCCAGGTGAACGGCTGGACTTTCTGCCCGGTAGATATCATGGATGAAGAAGGCACAGTCAATCTTCCGGTCCGCCACGGCAAACATTTCAAAGAAGTCTCCATGGGCGGCCATATTGTCAATTACGATTCCATGATTGTTCTCACCCATTTCAAAGGCCACGCCATGGGCGGTTTCGGCGGTTCCATGAAAAACCTGGCCATCGGCTGCGCTGACGGCCGCATTGGAAAGAGCCAGGTCCACGGTGTATCGGTAGACAATCTGCCCGAAGATTGGAACGCATGGCCGGCTAAAGAACTTTTGATGGAAAATATGGCAGAATCCGCCAAAGCCACCATTGACTTCTTCGGCAAACACATTGTGTATCTCAATGTTCTCCGCCGCATGTCCGTCGATTGTGACTGCGCCGGCGTAGCAGCTGCAGAACCGACCATCCCAGACATCGGCATCCTGGCTTCCACCGACCTTCTCGCCATCGACCAAGCTTCTGTAGATCTGGTATACCAGTCCGCATCCAACCACGACCTGGTAAAACGTATGGAAAGCCGCCACGGCCTGCACCAGCTCACTGCCATGCATGAACTGAAAATGGGCAATGATAAATACGAATTGATTGAAGTGAAATAACAGGACGCACAGGGAACTTAGGTTGCTAAGGTTGCTCAGGGTTCTGAAGGTTCTCAAGGTTCTCAGGGGAATCAGGGGGGATTAGCCTCATAAGAGATACTATACGCTAGCATCAGCATCATAATACACAATGATAGGTCCGTAGGACATCGCCCCATCGGGGGAGATACCGAAGGCAGAGGGGGTGCATTTCCTCAGCCGAAGGCTGGTTGTATGGTTTTTATAAATACAAAGCGGTATACATTTTCTTTTGTGATTAGAGTCACATCGAGAAATAGCCCGCTTAGTATTCAGAAAACCATACAACCGGCCTTCGGCCGAAGGAAATACACCCCCTTTGGTGCCTTCGGCACCACCTTTCCCCCGAAGGGGGCACTGTCCTACGGACCTATCATTGGTATGTACCCCAACGTTACTTGGCACATTCGCCCCCCCTCAGAACCCTTAGCAACCTAAGCAACCTGAGAATCCCCATCTTTCCCTTGACACTCCCAAAAATATATTTTACTATTATAGCAATAGCAAATTTTATTATCTTAATATAATATTTATATTATTTTCTCATCTATACATTCCTATTTATCATCTATTTCTGACACGATGGTGCCACTTTCCATGCAAAGGATTTCCATTATGACGAAGTACAAAATGATTCTGATCCTACTGGTTCTCATGTTAGTCGCCGGCATTGCTTTCCTATTTCATATGAGAGGCCCCACACCGAAAGCCAAGTCGGCCAAGGGTGTGATGCCGGAAATCGTAGTGGGGTGCGATGACTATGCGCCTTATACCTACCGAGATATCGATGGAAATATGAAGGGAATCGATGTGGAAATCGCCACCGAAGCATTCCATCGTATGGGATATGAGCCGAAGTTCATATTCATCGACTGGGATACGAAGAAATTTCTTTTAGCAGACCGGAAAATCGACTGCATCTGGAGCTGCTATACCATGACCGGCCGTGAATCGGAATACAAATGGGCCGGCCCCTACATGAAGAGTCGCCAAGTATTTGCGGTGCTGCCAGACAGTCCGATCCATAACTTCCAGGACCTGGAAGGAAAGACATTGGCTTTACAATCGTCCACCAAGCCAGAGGACCTTCTACGAAAACATGCGGAAGGACTTCCCCATTTCCGTCGCATCATTTCTGCCCAGAACCGGGATTTGATGTTTACCTTCCTCAGTAAAGGCTATGCCGATGCCATCGCAGCCCATGAAACATCGATTGATCAATTCATGCATGATTTCGATATCCAGTACCGTATCTTAGACACACCGATGCAGTCCGTCGACTTGGGCGTGGCCTTTGGCAAACGAGATGACCGCGGCCTCGATGAAGACCTGACAAAGGTGCTGCAGGATATGCAAAAAGATGGTTCCATCAAGACCATCATTGAGAAATATCTGCCCAATGGGGACCGTTACTTGGAGGGCTAGTCATGACACAAAAGCAAAAATTTATTTTCAATAAAAAAGAATGGTTCTATGGAGAAGTCTTTGTGGGCTTGTTCCTCCTTTTCGTGGTAGGGGTATTCTCTTTCCACCAGGATTTGCATCTCACAGAAGCCAAATTGCACAATATTGTTTCCTACATCAAACTCCAAGGAAATAATGACCAGAAACTAGATATTGCTTCCGAATCGAAAAGTTTGCTCCGTATGGTGGAATCGGCTGAATTGATAGAACCCCAGCTTCGCGGGGAAGCCGTCAATGGTGACACCATCAAAACGCTAGTCGACAGAGGCTACCTGACCGGTGCCATTCTCTTAGATGCCAATGGACAAATCCAATACAGCTATGATGAAGAAGGCAAAAATGCAGCAGAGCTGATGCCTAGCCTCAATCTGACCGTTCTCCTGGATGTAGCAAAATTTCCTGAAAAAACATATACCGTCCGGGTCACAGGAAATGATCTGACCTACATTGATATCGGTGCCGTAGGCCGGCAAGATACACCAGGCATTCTTCTGGTATACTATCGGACACCACGGAAATATGCACAGAGTTTCAGTCATTCTGTGCGCATGATGCTCCATGGCTATCGACAGGACCATGAAGAAAACATTATCATTGTACGGAAAGGCCGTATCACTGCTGCCACTGATGAAAATATGATTGGCCGCTCTGCCGATGATATGGAAATCCTCCGCACCATGAACAGCAGCAGCGTAGAAGATCGTCTGGTGCCTACTTCCTCCAATTGGCTTTCTGGCTATGGTCTCCTGCAGAAGAGCCGCGACAATTACATCTATGCCTACCTCCCAGCAGGCAAGGTATTTGTAAATACCCCAAGAAATATTATTGTTTTCATCATCTTCTACTTGCTTGTCCTCATGGGGATCCAGGCCCTTCGTTGGAATCTGGAAAAAGGATACCAAGAACAACAGCTGTCCCTGCAGATGGACTACAACCAGAAATTGCAGCTGAAAAATGAAGAATTACAACATGCTGTCATTGAAGCCCAGACCGCCAATGCAGCCAAGAGCAGCTTCCTGGCCCGCATGAGCCACGACATCCGCACTCCACTGAATGGTATCATCGGTCTTTTGAAAATTGACCACATCAATGAATACAACACAGAAATCATGAAACAGAACCGGGAGAAGATGCTGATTTCTGCCAACCATCTGCTGTCCCTCATCAATGATGTGCTTCAAATGAGCAAGCTGGAAAGTGATGATGTGGTGCTCACCAAAGAACCGGTTCTCCTGTCGGAACTGCTTTCCGATATGACTTCCATCGCTGAAATCCGTGCCCACGATGCCTTGATTCAGTGGAAATGGGAAGAACCAAAGGAACACAAATTGGACGTGTCGGTCTATACCAGCCCGGTACACCTTCGCCAAGTTTTCCTCAATATTTATGAAAATAGCATCAAGTACAACCATCCACAGGGTCGTATTTCCACCCAAATCCAATGGCTAAACGAAGATAAAAAACAAATCACCTTCCGCTGGATCATTCGAGACACTGGCATCGGTATGAGCCAGGAATTCCAGAAACACCTCTTTGAGCCGTTCGCTCAGGAACATTCTGACGCGCGCACCGTATACCAAGGCACAGGCCTCGGTATGGCCATCGTAAAACGTATCATCGATAAGATGAAAGGCACCATTGAAGTGAAAAGTATCAAAGGCGTAGGCTCCACTTTCATCATCACCCTGCCATTTGAAATCGCTCCCCCGGTGACGCCGAAAGAACTCAAGGTCGCTCAGCAAGGAGAAAAGACAAAAGAGCCATTGAAAGGCATGCACTTCCTCTTGGCCGAAGACAATGAACTGAATGCAGAAATTGCCGAAGCCCTCTTAGTAGAAGAAGGCGCTACCTTGACCATTGTAGAAAATGGGGAACAGGCGGTGCAAAACTTCGTGGACCATCCTGCTGGTACCTACAACGCCATTCTGATGGATATCATGATGCCCGTCATGGACGGCCTCACTGCCAGCCGCGCCATCCGCGACCTGGAGCGAGTAGATGCGAAAACCATTCCGATTCTCGCCATGACCGCCAACGCCTTCAAAGAAGACGAAACCAAGTGCCTCGCCGCCGGCATGAACGCCCACCTGACCAAACCATTGGATATGGAAAAAGTCACTGCTGCGATTTTGAAATATTGTCGGTGACTGGTGACTGGTGACTAGGGATTAGGGATTAGGATATTCCTACTGCAATGTAAAAACGCTATCATCAAGAAAGAATTTTGATGATAGCGTTTTTTGTTTGATGTTTTAAAAGAGTAAATAGCGTTCTTACAAGAGTGGCCCCTTGGAGAAGGGGCGGCAAAGCCGGGGATAGAATGGCCCGAAGGGACATATTTCATCTATGTCGTCATTTCGTTATTTCGTCATGGGGGCCGATGGGATTCGTGCGGAATGACTGTGTAGTGCAGTCTAGTTCTATGTTGAACAAAAGTGGAGAAATCTCAAATCTCCAGCGAAAATCGTTCCATCTGAATCTAGCCGTAACGAGATGCTTCAGTTGTCACTTTTCCCGCTACTGCTTTAAGATTTCTCCACTTCTGTCAAACATAGTACCAGACTACCCTGCTTTGTCATTTAGCACAAATCCCATCGGTCGAAATGACGATTCCCGCGATTCCCGTTATAGACACATTCGGAGAACCTGAGAAACTTGAGAGTCCTGAGCAACCTGAGAAACTTTGTCACAAAAGGAATCACCACATATTTCGCTTAACTTAACAGCATTGCTTCTCCAAGGGGGGACGCGATTTCCTGCTATCCAACATTTTTTATAAAATGGGGGTATTGGGGCGCTATATAAGTTGATGCGCCCCTTCCACCACTTCTCACTTCTAACTCCTCACTGCCTTTTCCGCTCCCACCACCAGAAAGCCACGTACAATGCGACGGAAATGCCTACCACGATGAGTAGTCGATCCATATGGTCCCCCATGGTGACTGCATCGTGACCAATCAGGGCTTCGATGGCGGTGGCGGGAAATTTTCCTATGAAGGAAGATGCCGTATAATCCCAAAGGCTCATCCGTGACAACGCCCCCAGGGCATTTAAAGCAGCCGCCGGAAAATAGGGAATCAACCGGGCAATGAGCATGACGCGGAATCCAGAGGACTCGCTTTTTTCATCCCATTCTTTGAGCTTGCTATTTTTCGCAATAAGCTGCTCCGCACTGTCTCGAAGAAAGGTGCGGAAAAAGAGAAAACTGATCACCGCTCCCACGGTTTCTGCCACCCAGGCTAGAAGAATCCCCGGCACGATGCCAAAGATAAGGGTGCAAGAGGCAGAAAAAATCATAGCCGGTGGAAAACCGATGGCATTAAAAATCACGGTCAAGAGAAATGCAAACACCACCGCCCACTCTCCATACGAGGCGATGTAAGCCGCTATTTCTACCAACTCTCCCCGCCGCAACAGATGCCATATGTTTTGAAAAAAATCGGGAGCCACCCAGTAGGCTGCTCCCATCAGTAATAAGATGCAAAGTAAAAGAGCAAGCTTCACCAATCCCTGTGCATGTGCTTTCATAACCTACCTCCGATGAGGCTATTATAGCACGGGACACAAGCGAGAGGCGAATGGTGCTATTTCTGCTAAAAGGTGAGGTAATATAGAAGGTTATTATTCTGCTGGATTCTATGTCAAACAAAATAGCATATACCGCTACTATAAGGGTTAAAAAGGTTATAAAGGGTTATGTGCTTTTCATAGTTTCATAACCCTTTATAACCTTTTATAACCTTGTCGGTAGCGGTATGCAAAATAATGTTTGAAGCAGGAGGTAGCAGAATAATAACCTTTATATAACTACGGTGCTCCCTAATTTGACGCACCACCGCCTTCGCTTCCCATTATTTTATAAACCCAACCTGTGGCAGAATCTTAGCCAGTTGTTCTTCTTTCCGCTTGTTGTATTCCACTTTCTTTTCTTCAAAGTAATTTCTACCTTCGGCATCAATGGAAACGATCAGTGGACCGAATTCTTTCACGTGGCAGTGCCAGAGGGTTTCTGGCATGCCCAGGTCTTTCCACTGAGCTTCCACGATTTCCTGTACTTCTTTAGCGGCTACCACCGCATTGCCTGCAGGGAATACGCAGTGAATGGCGCCAAATTCTTTGCACGCCCGCTGGGTATTTTCTTTCATACCGCCTTTGCCTAAAATGACACGGACGCCGGTTTTCTTCACAAATTCGTATTCAAACTTTTCCATTCGCATGGATGTGGTCGGTCCTACAGAAACCATTTCGTAGGTTCCATCGTCATGGGGACGAATGATAGGCCCTGCATGGAGGATCGCTTTGTCTTTGATATCCACCGGAATATCCCGGCCCTCTTCCACCACTCTTCGATGGGCCACATCGCGGCAAGTGGTCAAATCGCCAGACAAGTATACAATATCTCCGATATGCACATCTTTCAAATCTTCTCTAGAAATCGGAGTGACTAAAATCTTTTTATCATCTTTTACGATAACGGACATGGTATTTCTCCTCTCGTATTATCTCACGTTTTCAAAAAGTTGCGTTTTTTTGGTTTAAGGTTTACGTGCCAAGTTCAGATTTGATAATTCGCCAAGAAGAATTTCCCCATTGGTTTAGGGTTTGTCTTCTCCACTAAACCTTAAACCCTAAACCAATGACAATTTCTCTTCATGAAAGTTGGAAATGCAGTTTCCGGAGCGTAAACCAACAACCGACAACCCACAACAAAATCTCTACCATTTTATTCCCGATAAATAAATTTACTATGCGTATCGGTCTTAAAGTTCAAATCTTTATCAAAAATGATATGGCCTCTTCTATGGCTCCAGCAGCCTACATTCAGGGCGCAGCCAATGACGGAAGGATGGCGGGCTGTATTTTCTACGTTGACCCCCATGACGGAGTAATGTCCGCCCATGCCCTGGGGTCCTAAGCCCAATGCATTGATGCCGTCTTCCAGGAGATGTTCCATCTTCGCAGCTCTTTCGTTTTCATTGTGACTTCCGATAGGACGCATGAGGGCTTTCTTGGAATTGAGGGCGGCGGTTTCTACAGATGTACCGACACCGACACCAATCAGAAGAGGCGGGCATGCGTTGAGACCATAGGTGGTCATGCGATCCATCACAAATTTCACAACCCCTTCATAGCCTTCCCCTGGCATCAGAACGGTAGCACATCCTGGCAGGGAACATCCACCGCCGGACAGGTAGGTGTAAATTTCGCACTGGTCAGAATGAGGAATGATATCCCACCATACGGTTGGTGTGCCTTTGCCTACATTCTTCCCTGTATTGTATTCATCAAAAGTCTGTACGGAATTGTGACGAAGCGGGGTATCAAAGGTCGCCTGCACCACCGCTTTCCGTAGCAACGCTTCCATGTCGTCAATGTAAGGGAATTTCGTCCCGCAACGTACCCAGAACTGCGGTACCCCTGTATCTTGGCAGGATGGACGCTGCAGCTGTTCTGCCAATTCCTGGTTTCTAAACATGGTCCGATAAATGACTTTCGCCATCGGGGTATCTTCTTTATCTCGAAGTTCTGCCAATTTTTCCTTTACATCGTCAGGCAGTACAATGGCGGTATGGCCCAAAAACTGCGCCATCACATCGGTTAATTTTTCCACTCCGTTTTTCATTTGAATGACCTCCTTATAATACAGGTTTCTCAGGTTGCTGAGATTTCTACGGTTGCTCAGGTAATTTCCTGATTTCACCTGTCCAACATCTCTCTTTTTCTTAACTGTCTGTATTATAAGTCAGCTTTAGATAAAAATAAATTTGGTAATATTGACGGTAGCATTGGATTTTTTTATACTAGAATGGACAGAGATTTTAAATACATAATGAAGGTTATTATTCTGCTGACTTCTATATCAAACAAATAGCATATACCGCTACACTAAAGGTTAAAAGGGTTATTAATGGGTTATGAGACTATCGAAATTGCATAACCCTTTATAACCTATATAACCTTGTCAGTATCGGTATACAAAATAATGTTTGAACCAGAAAGTAGCAAAATAATAACCTTATACATTTGTACTTCGCATAATACATTGTTTACATTTGGAGGCAAAAATGACCCTCTCCCAGCTCCAATACTTCTGCGCCGTCTGCCGGTACCACAGCATCACCCGGGCGGCCCAATCGCTGTATATTTCACAGCCCACCATTTCCACCGCCATCCATGAATTGGAAAAGGAATTTCATATTTCCTTATTTCTACATACCCCCAATAAAATCATCCTCACCGAAGAAGGGGCAGCGTTTTACCAAAAAGCGGATGCCCTTTTGAAACGGGTGCGGGATATGGAGGAAGAATTTAGCCACAGCGACCAGTCCCTTCGTCCCATCCGCATTGGCATCCCGCCAATTCTAAGTACGGTCTTCTTGCCACAACTGACGGAAACATTTGAAGAAACCTACCACATCCCGCTGCAGCTTACCGAATGTGCCTCCCACCGGGCCGCCGAACTGGTCAGCGAAGAAAAATTGGATGTTCTCCTAGGCAATTTGGATTTGTACAACCTGGAACAATATAACTACTACCAAATGCAAGAAGATCACTATGTGTATTGCGTTTCCAAGCGCCATCCCCTGGCCCACGCATCATCTCTCACGCTATCTGATTTGAAAGACCAGTCCATCATCCTGTTTCACATGGACTCCGTACAAGCCATGACCATCCAAGCGGCCTTCCAAGTCCTGTCCATCAAACCGCACGTGAAACTCTACTTGTCCCAACTCACTACGATGATGAAATACCTGGAAAGCGATCGCTATGGGGCTTTCCTCTATTCTTCTATCCCCATCGATGAAACGAAATTTGTCCGCATTCCCATTACCCCCACCATCAAAGCCAAATTTGGTATCCTTTGGAAAAAGGGCATATTCCTGTCCCATGGATTGGAACAATGGATACGGTTTGTGAAGAATAGGAATTGAGACCGATAGAGGCAGCTGGTATGACTTCGCTAGTGGTTACAGGTTACACAGGTTTCTCAAGGTTCTCAAATGAGCTAATGACGCTAGCGTCTATCGGCACATTCGGAGAACCTGAGCAACCTTAGAACCTTGAGAAACCTGAGAAACCTGAGAAACCTTAAAACACTAGCGGAGTCACACCAATTGTTATTATTCGTTATAACAAAAATCATAAAGCAAACGCTTGACTCTTGTATCAACTATGGTATATAATACAGTTAAGCGATTAGGACACCGCCAATGCACGGCGCCGAACAAAAAACATTGGCAAGGACTTAATTGTCGGGTAAGAAGAATACATAAGAGCTCCGGTGTGCCTACACACCGTTCACCCGCTTGAAGAACCTCCCTGGGACTTCAGGATGTAGAGCAACAACTTAAGAAACATGGATGTAAAAAGTCCGCATGAAAGAAAGATCCGGGTTGCCTTAGAGCAATTTGTACTCGATGGATTCTCTTTTTCGTGCGGGCTTTTTTTGTTGCCTAAATAAGTTTACACACTATGTAGTCCCCCCTTCGGGGGCAATGCTGTTAAGTTAAGCGAAATATGTGGTGATTCCTTTTGTGACAAAGTTTCTCAGGTTGCTCAGGACTCTCAAGTTTCTCAGGTTCCCCAAATGAGATGATAACGCTAGCGTCTATCAGCGCATTCGAAGAACCTGAGCAGCCTTAGCAACTTGAGAAACCTGAGTAACCTAAGTAACCTAAGAAACCTAAGTAACCTTTGCATCAGCAGAAATCATCGCATATCTCGCTTAACTTAACAGCATTGCCCGACGGGGGAGATATTGCTTCCGCTAACGCCAAACTATACAATGATTTTTTCTGCATGAAAATTTTTTCAAGTATCTCAGGTTCGTCGCGTGTGTCTCTAGCCAGCTCCCGTCATTTCGACGAACCCTTAGAACCCTGAGAAACTTGAGCCACCTGAGCCACCTGTAACCGCTATCCCTAATCCCCCACAATTGTAGTATAATGAAGAAAAACAGTCCCTTACTATTTGGAGGTGTTTTTCATGAAATCTATCAAAAGAAAATTACTTCTCACTATCGCTACACTATCAGCGATTTCTACTATTTCTGCCAATGACGGATACCCGCCGGAGTATGTGACGGCCCCGGCCGATGGCATTCCGTTCACCGCAGCAGTGAAGTCCCATGGCAAGTGGGGCGCTATCGATGAAAAGGGGCAGACCGTGATTCCCCTCTCCTATGACCGCATCGGTTTGTCTCTTTCTAGTGCCGATGTCAAAGAAGAGGATCTCGCTGATGGCGATCCGGGGCGGCAGTGCTTCATCGAAGTGGAGCAGAACGGACTGCGCGGATTTTATAATCGAAAGGGTACGGTCATTGTTCCTATTTCCTATGAAAGTCGCTCCATTTGGAAAGAAGGGGCCCTGGCGGTCCGCGGGAAGGACAAGAAAATCAGTTTCTACAAAGAAGATGGCACATCTCTTTCCAAAGACAATGCCTATGACCAGGTCTCTGACTTTGAGCAAAAAGAAGCCATTGTCAAACAAGGCGCTATGTACGGCTATATTTCTTTGACCGGACAGGAAATAAAACCAGTCTACGAAGAAGCTCGCTATTTCCACGGCGGTCTGGCACCGGTGAAGCAAAAGGGCAAATGGGGCGTCATCGATACGGATGGCAAATTTGTGGTGCCACCCACCTATAAAGATATGGGGCCAGCCTACAGCGATGGCCTCCTGGCAGTGAAGGACAATAAAAATCGCTGGGGATTCATCAACGGCGCCGGTCAAGTGGTGATTGCCCCTACTTACAAAGAAGTGTCCCCCGCTTTCAGCGAAGGTTATGCGGCTGTTGAGAATGAACAGAAACTTTGGGGATTTATTGATAAAGAAGGAAATGTCACTATTGCGCCTCAGTTCAAAGCGGTGCTGACGCCTTTTTCGGAAGGTCTCGCCGGCGTGAAAACCGTGGATGGCAATGGATATATCAAGCCCGATGGCAAAGTGGCTTTCATGGCTGATTATGATCGGCTCTATCCATTTGAAGATGGCCTAGCAGAAATCCGAGAAGGCGAAGTAGTAGGACAAACTGTCACGCGCCGGTTCCCTATTTCCATCGGCATCGGTTGGGGCTGGGGCCACTGGTTCCATCACCACCATCGGTATCACCCCTGGAGCTGGGGCATTGGCTTCCCCATTTGGGACCCCTGGTATTACGATTACGAAACCATCCCCACCGTGCAGGTGAAACGAGGCTACATCGACAGCACCGGCAAAGTCATCGCCAGCCCGTCCAATGATCGAGTCTTCCCGGCCACCGACAACGGCATTTTGATTTTCAATAACAACCGCTACGGCTGGGTTAATCGGAAAGGCGATTTCATTGCCCACACCTCCTACACGGGATTGATTCCGGTCGAAGAAGACAAGACGCTCTTGGTGAAAGACGAAAAGAAACAGTGGGGCCTCCTCTCCATGACAGACGGAAAAGCACTCCTCCCCTGCTCCTATAAAGAAATCAAAGCTCTGGGCGAAGGATACTACGGATACAAAACCGACGATAACCAGTGGGGCCTAGCTGATAAAGAAGGAAATATTTTGACCGCCCCACGCTATCAATCAGTAGCTTCCGCCGGAGAAGGATTGATTCCGGTGAAAGAAAAAGGTAGCTGGTACTTCGTAGATCCCACAGGAAAAGAAATGTTCACCCTGCCAGATGCCCTTTCTGACGTCACCCCCTTCCACCAGGGCCTGGCTGGCGTCAAATTCAAAGGCAAATGGGGCCTCATTGATAAGACCGGCCATTACGTAGTGGAACCGAGTTATGAGGATTTGGATATTTTGTAGGTCGGGGATTGCAATGTTATTAAGTTAAGGATTTGCGTTAGTCGGTATGATTCCGTTAGAGATTATAGGTTACTCAGGTTGCTCAAGTTGCTAAGGTCGCTCACGTTTCTCGAATGTGCCAATAAACACTAGCATTATCATATCAGTCGGGGAACCTGAGTAACCTAAGAATCCTGAGCAACCTGAGAAACCTTGCCGCAAAAGGAATCCTCCCATATTTCGCTTAACTGAACAGCATTACTGGGGACTAGGGATTAGTAGCTAGGCCTTTGGAAAATAGTTGTTAGTTGTTGGTTATTGGTCACCAAAAAATAAAAACACATCTTCTTCACTAAAGAGATGTGTTTTATTTTTGCTTCTACTATCACTATAGTGATATAATAAATACAAAAGGAGGCGGAAGAGATGAAAAAACAACTCACATTGTATCACGGCTCTAATCAAATCATTGAGAAGCCAATCTTTGGATATGGGCAAAAGAACAATGATTTTGGACTGGGATTTTATTGTACAGAAAGTGAAGAATTAGCCAAAGAGTGGGCTGTTTCTTCTAGCCAGGATGGATTCGCCAATCGCTATACTTTAGATATGGAATTTCTACGTGTTCTCCCGCTAAACAGTCCTGCCTATACCATTCTGAATTGGATCGCTATCTTGGTAGAACACCGTCTTTTTTCCATTGCCACCCCTGTGGCCCGAAGAGCCAAAAGATATCTCATCGACCACTTCAGTCTCAATGTCAATGCCTATGACGTCATTACGGGTTATCGAGCCGATGATTCCTATTTCGACTATGCGGAAGCTTTTATAAATAATACCATCACGGTGGAACAACTAGCACAAGCCATGCAGCTCGGAAAATTGGGAGAGCAAATTGTCCTCAAATCCGAATTTGCCTTTTCGAAACTCACTTACCAGGGTTACACCGTGGCAGAAGCCAATTCTTACTTTACCAAACGGCAAGATAGAAATACGGAAGCCAATGGGTTGTATTTCCAAATGCTAGAACAGGAAACTGACGGACTGTATATCCAAGATATTATTAGAGGAGGCATCACCAATGAGGATCCACGCATACCCAGAAATGTACGTCCATAAGGCCCAGGTGAAATTGGGAACGGCGTTTGACTTTGCTGTCCATGATTGTCATATCAAAGGAGAAGATTTTATTTCTTATTTCATGGTAAGCCCCATCAGCCATCGATTAGAAAGAGGAGACATCTCCTATCTTCTGGGGAAAAGTGGCATTGAAATCGCCTTAGATGTACTAGAAGAAACTACAGGACACCGGCCTTCTGTGGAACCATCGATGCGATATAGCCGTTCCCCAGAATACTGGATGGGCTGGGCTGTGGCGTATTACCAATGGTATTCGGGAAGGGACTACTATCAAATCTTCCAGGCCCTTCCTTATGATGTGCTTTTACAAATGTATCCCACCCTTCATGAAGCAGATATTTCCAAATTTGTAGAGATTGCCGGTCAACGAGTGCGAGAACATTTCCCCAAAACACAACTCAAATATTTCCGTACCTACGCCAATTACACCCAACAGGAATTGGCTCATCGCTCCGGTGTCAGTCTCCGATCGATTCAAATGTACGAACAACGCCAAAAGGACATCAATAAAGCTAGCGCCGATACCCTTTATCGCTTGTCGAAAATGTTACACTGTAGCATAGAAGATTTAATGGAACATGACGCATAGTTTTAGTGACTGGTGACTAGGGACTAGGGATTAGTAGCTAGGCCCTAGGAAAATAGTTATTGGTTGTTAGTTGTTTGGTTTAGTAGCCGAGTAGTATGGCGACAACAAGCACAAAAGAAAACCTCATTGGTTTAAGGTTTATGGTTTAATCACTAACGGTTAAACCTAAAACCTTAAACCAATGAGGTTTTTTCTTTGTGCTTACTGTCACTACACTACTCGGCCAATAAACCCAAACAACCAACAACATCTTTTACAACAATGTCAGCAAAAATCCCATGAGTAATAGCAGCAGCACCATCTGCTTTTTATTTTTATTTCGTATCGCCTTATCTTCCACATGGACGCCCCAGTTCCATTTCACGTAAAGCACCAACGCCAGCCAAAGCATCAAGGTCGTAATGGTACCTGTGAAAATATCTTTCTGGGTCAATCCTGCGGCAAAGCCCAGGTCGGATGCTATGTTGAGCAATAGCATGCAGCAAAGAAGGGCCGTCACGGGATACAGCAGCCACTTCGGTGCTTCCCGCACAATCAACGCTTCTTCTTCGGTCATTTTGTAATGGAAGAAATAGGATTTAATAAACCACAGGCACAGCACTAGCGGAATCAGATCAAAAAGAAATATATCCATAGGAGTCTCCTTTATTGTAGTTAACCGTTAACCGTAAACTGTCAACCGTCAACTGCCAAAGTGAACCGCCAGGGGAAGTTCTTTCCATACCGGGCGTAATCAATGCCAATTCGCTTGCTCCGTTCCACCGGGTATTTCTTCGTGGAATCACTTTCTATCCAAAGGGTATCGCCGGTGAGGTCCATGCCGTAGAAGGAGGTATCAATGCCCATGGCCATGGTGAGGCGACCGGGACCGGTGGCGAGGAGTTTTCCTTTGGCACCGTTTCGATTCCGGGTCATGAGCTCTATGCCTTCTAGTGGTTCGATGGAACGGATGAGAACGCAGCTTTCTTCTCCTTCTCGACCACCCACCACATTGAAACAGGCATATTTCCCATAAATCAGGTACACATAGGCATGGCCCCCTTCGCCGAAGATGACTTTGGTCCGGTTGGTCAGTCCTTTAAATGAGTGGGCCCCATCATCTCTATGGCCCCGCCAGGTGCCGCCGTAGGCTTCACATTCGGTGATGCGGCCTTTGAGGAGTCCTTCCGGGGTGCGATGAACTAGCACGGCGCCGATGAGACGTTTCGCCAAGGTCACTGCATCGGTTAGGTAGTCTTCTCGGTTCCATTTCATTTCACATCGACCTGCATGCCCATGTCCAAGTCTTTCGGCGGGTCTGTAATGACTCGATCGCCTTCAGAGAGACCGCTCATAATCAGAAGGAATCCGCCGGTTTCGCTAGCTACGGAAACAGTTTTCATATCCACCAAGTTGTCATCATTGACGACAGCCACCGTATCTTCTCCAATGAGGGCCGATTTCGGAATCATGAAACTGTCCACATTCTGTCCGCTTTCGATGCGCAGACTGTATTCATTGCCAATGGTGATTTCATCGTTGCCATTGTCCACTTGTACTTTATAAGTGGTCAGCTTGTCCCCATTTTCATTGGGCTGTTTCTTCAATTCCCCATACCAGATTTCATCCCCATCAGAGAGGGAGACTGTCAGCGTTTTATCATCTTTCGCTTTTTCCATCACGTTATCCATCTTCGCAGGAATTTCCAAGCTGGCGGTAACAGGAGAATCTTGTCGAATCACCAGAGCCGGTTTTCCTGCCATTGCCATATGGGTATCGCCGATGTAGACTTGGGAAACTACCCCAGAAATAGGAGCTCGCACGGTGCAACCCGCAATGGTTTTCTGCACTGCCTGCAGCGAAGAAATGAGATTCTGATCCACAGCACCGCCGCCATTTCCAGCAGCCGGAGCAGGAGCCGCACTGGCGCCTTGCCGCCCTTTGATTCGTTCGTATTCCGCCCGGGTGATGATGCCCTGACGGAGAAGAGACGCTTCCATGCTGTTATCCACCGCCGGCGCACTATAGGCCGGTGCGGCTACGGCCTGAGAAGCCGCCGCAATCTGAGCCTGCAGAGCTGCCGCCTGGGATTCATACTGAGACGCATCGATTTGGAAAAGCACATCCCCTGCAGTGACCGTGGTCCCGATATCTGGCGGATTGGAAATCAATCCCCCCGACACAGAAGGAATCACCGGTGCCACATGAAGAGCTTCGGGGATCACTTTCGTTTCTATAGTAAACGGTTCTCGGCTCACTTCCGCTTTCATCACGTGCACAGAAGGAGTACTTCCGCAACCGGATAAGAAAAAGACCGAGGTGATGCAGGCAGCTCCCAGAGCCGCCATCCATTTTTTCATGATTTTACTTCTTTCTTTTTAAATATGTTAAAGCCCATAGATGGCTGAGTAGTTAGGGACTAGGGATTGGGGATTGAGGATTAGGTTATTATTCTGCAGAATCCGCCAGGGAAACATAACTATATTTCGCTACTAACAGGTTATGAAAGGTTACAAAGGGTTATGGGATTTCATTCTTACAACATACCCTATATATACCCTTTTTTAACCTTGTCTCTCGCGGTAGCAGGACAGATTCCGCTGAAGAAATCAGCAGAATAATACCCTTTTCTCCTCTTTCACCTGAAACTCATCTAGCCACTAATCCCAAAACTTTCATCCCACAATATCCTTTGCCAACAGATCCGCCAACTGAGCCAGGGATTCTTCGTCCCCTGTCGGTGCGGAGGAAATATGAAGTGGTTCTTCCAGAAGTTCACATTTCTTCCAGCCGCTGACGATGTCTTTCATCAGTTTACCGCTTACGTTCGGTGCCCAGCTGCTATTCCCAAGGATTGCCACTTTGCGGTTCTGAATTCCCATGGCGGTGCATTCTGCCAAGAAAGCTCCCATGGCTGGGTTGAGGCTCATATTCATCGTAGGCGCCGCCAGTACCATATGGCTTCTGCGGAACACTTCTGCCCAGGCATCGCTCACCGGGGTGGAGCAAAGGTCGATAAGTTTCATGTGTTTCACGCCCCGATTTCCTAAAAGGAATGCCAATTTCTGGGCTGCCATGTCCGTATGTCCATAGGCGGACGCAAAGAAAATGGAAACGGACTGGTAATCCGGCGTGAAAGAAGCCCATTTCTTCACCCGTTCCATCACATAGGAAATATCTTTTTCTGTGCGAAGCACTGGCCCATGGAGGGAGCAGATGATTTTCACATCCAAAGGAGCCACTTTTTTCAGCACCATCAGCACATTCATACCATATTTTCCAGTGGTATTGGTATAGTACCGGCGACCTTCTACGCCGTACACATCGGCATAATCTACGTCGTCAGCGAAGATGGACCCTTCGATGGCCCCAAAGGTACCGAATGCATCGGCAGAGAACAGCACCTTTTCTGTTTCATCATAGGTAAAGGTCACTTCCGGCCAATGGACCATAGGTGCTTTGATGAAATGGAGCTTGTGGTGTCCCAAATCCAGCACCATCTTTTCATCGGAAACGATGTACCGTTCCTTGTAAGACACGTGGAAAAACTGTTCAAACATTTTGATGGCCTGGGGAGAGGCGATGATTTGCGCTTCCGGATAGGCTTCCGCCAAAGCCAAAAGAGAACCACTGTGATCCGGTTCCATATGGTTGATAATGATGTAGTCCAGTGTTCTTCCATGAAGCAGATGAGAAATATTGTCCATGAAAAGGTCCCGGGCGATATTATCAATCCCATCTAACACGCAAGTCTTTTCGTCATCAATGAAATAGGTGTTATAAGAAATCCCTTCATAGAGAGGAACCAGGTTATCAAAACGGGGCGTCACGAAATCATTGGCGCCGATCCAGTAAATGCTGTCTGTCACTTTCTGTTCGTTATGCATGGGTATGCTCCTTTGGAAATATAAGGTGACTGGTGACTGGTGACTCGTGACTAGGAAAAACAGGGGCCAGTCACCAGTCTACCAGTCACCGAAACCAACCACTTTCATTCATATAGATGCACCATCGGTGCGTGAAGAGTTACTATGAAATAGTATAACATTTTCTGATTTGAAAGTTTAGTGTTTACTAGGGACTAGTAACTCAATGCTATTAAGCTAAGTGAAATATGCGATGATTTCTTTTGAGTCAAAGTTTCTCAGGTTGCTCAGGATTCAGAGGTTTCTCAGGTTTCCCGAATGAGATGATAACGTTAGCGTCTATCGGCACATTCGAGAAACCTGAGAACCCTTTGTACCTTTAGAACCTTCAGAACCCCGATTCGCTTTTTCTCCAAAGAAATTAACTACCATCACTCCTCATTCCTAACTCCTCATTAAAAAAGAAGCTATGACCGCTAAAGTCACAGCTTCTTTCTGCAGAATCAGAACAGCGTCCCTAAGGCACATAGGCCCGGGTGGCATGGCCTAGGATGCATAAATGTAAATCCGTCAGTTTCGCCCAACGAATGGGGATGACGCTTTTCTTTTCTACAAATATATCAATTTCAGCTTCTTTAATGGTTTGCATCAAAACAGAAAGCTGTTCTTCCATTTTTGTCAAGAAAGACAGGAACGCCTGGGCCTGTTTCTGATTTTCTGCTACAATGGCATAGCTTTCCTCCAGAGACAATCTGTCCACTGCCAATTCTGTTTCCTTGGGCACGAAAAAGCTTTTCACGTAAGCCATATCGGGCACCCATTTGCCATCCATGACTCGTTCCACATAGACCAAACGAAGAATCATAAATCCGGCAGAGCATGCCACGCCGAAAACCAAACCCAGCCAATAAGAGTCCGCCCCCATAGCAAAGCCGTGGTCCAGCAATAGGCTCATGGGGAAGCAGCCGCCCCAGTAGGCCATGACCATGAGTACAAAGGAAACGCGGGTATCTTTGAGTCCCCGAAGAATCCCCTGGATCGGTGTAGAAATGGCATCAAAAACCTGCCAGCTGGCACTATAGAGAAGGAACTGTCCTGCAATCGCCACTACGGCCAAATCGCCAGTGTAGACTTTACCGATGGATTCACGGAAATAAATGGTGAGGCAAGCGGTCATGGTGGCTCCAGCCAGGGCTGTCACCAGTCCTGCTTTTTTGTACCGACGTGCCAGAGCGATATCCTTCGCCCCCACCGCCGTAGCAATCAAAATAGTCAGTGCCATGGAACAAGAAACAGGCAGCATGTAGACCAGGCTGGCAAAGTTATCCGCAATCTGATACGCCGCCAGCGCATCGGTGCCATATTTCGCCAGGAACACAATAATCACACTGAAAAGACTCATTTCCATGAAAATCGACATGCCGCTAGGAATGCCAACCACCAAGTATTCTTTCAAATCGGCTTTCTTGATAGCCAAAGAAGAAACGATGTCTTTCCCCATAAGGTGCTTCGATTTCAGAATCACCCCTAAGAAGAGGAAAAACAGGAATCCATAGGTCACCATGGTAGCCAGCCCTGCACCAATGCCGCCCAGTGTCGGCATGCCCCAGTGTCCGTAAATGAAAATATAGTTAAATACCGCATTGACAGGCGGTGCCAGGAGGAAGAGTTTCATAGAAATAGAAGTGGAACCAGCCGTATCGGTGAGACAACGAAATGGAATCACCAAGGAAACGAAGAAGACCACACCGATCATGGTCATCAAATAATACCGGGCGATATAGGCCACGTTATCTTCCAGTGCCAAATAATCCAGCAACGCATCGATGCCCAAGAAATAGGTGGCCCCGAAGAGAAAGGAAATAGCCAGACCAATCAGCAAGCCGGTCCGCACGATATAGGGCAGTTCTTCCCGTTTCTTCTGCCCTAAAAGCTGGGCCATCAACGGCGTGCCAGCCATGAGAAGACCCACGATAGAAGCCAGCAGCGGATAAAACAGCCCGGCTCCTACAGACACACCGGCCAAATCTTCGCTGCCTGCGTGCCCCGCCATGGTGGTATTGATAAATGTGATGCCCGCCGTAGACAGTTGGGCCACCAAAATCGGCACCATCACTGTCAAAAGTTTTCGTATATCATTTTTTAAGTTCGTCATTTTACTCTCCAAAGAATGTCATCAAAAAAGACGCCGAGCGGCGCCTTCTTGAAATGTAATTCTATGGAGAATGTATTTCATCCTATCGCTGCCCAGGGTTCCCTTTTGCCCACGCCAAAAGAAACCAATCCGCCGGACACGCCGACGAATCCGTCATGTAGTTTTTCGCGTACTGCAAAAGACCATCCCCCTGCACCGATGAAACCTCTGAAGAAGGAAAGGAAACGAGATACGATACGTTTGAAGTTGAAATTGACCCGAGAAGGCACCAAAAGATTGGCCCCTTCCACATAAAAAGCCGCCATGGCAAACAACAAGTACATGCTGCTGTACATGGTAAGATCCATCAGCTCTTCAATGCCCATCATATCGTTTCAGCTCCTTCCGCTATATACACATAGATAAAATACGCAAGTGATTCAGGTTACTCAAGTTGCTAAGGTTTCTCAGGTTTCTTAGGTTTCTTAGTTTTTTCGAACGATAGAATAACGCTAGCGTCTATCTTCTCATTCAATGAACCTGAGCAACCTTAGCAACCTGAGAAACTTGAGTGACTTGTTTTTTGTACTATAAAAAGCCCATCGGAAAATGGACTTTTTAAAAACCTATAATTCTTATACAGGAAAAAGCACAAGTGACCAAAATGCAACCGTATTTTTCAAATTTTATGCTTTTTATTATTGGTATTTTTAATACCTATGTATAGTATACACCTATAACGAGGAAAAAGCAAATCTTAGAAAGGCAGTGAGGAGTTAGAAGTTAGAAGTTAGAAGTTAGAAGTTAGAAGTTAGAAGTTAGAAGTTAGAAGTTAGAAGTTAGAAGTTAGAAGTGAAGGAAGGGGCGCAACAAAATTTAGAAGCGCCCCAATACCCCTTTTAGAAATTTGGTGCGTTTCATATTTCATGTAAAAACGGTAGATATAAAGGTTATGATTCTGCCAATTTCTTCTGTGAAATATTTCCTTCTATCGCAAGTGACAAGGTTAAAAGGGTTATAAAAGGTTATGGGAAAATCGGTCGCCTCATAACCTTGTATAACCTTTATACCCCTGTCACTTGCGATTCTTTTTCTATGTCAGAAATAGTAAGGAGCAGAATAATAACCTTTTCGTACATTGTTTCACGTGAAACATGACTCTATCTATTTTCAACTCTCGGCGAGCTATATTAAAAGGAATCTTGCTATGGGAAGCTAATCGGTATAAGAGCAATACGAGGGCTCGCCGCCACCACTTCTAACTTCTAACTTCTCACTTCTCACTTCTCACTGAAGTTCAAAAGCCTCTCCGTTGGCGTTTACGGAGAGGCTTTTGTATTAAAGGATGATATGGATATGGCACAGCAATGCTGTTAAGTTAAGCGAAATATGCAATGATTTCTGCTGACGTAAAGGTTACTCAGGTTACTCAGGTTACTCACGTTTCTCGAATGAGCTAATAACGCTAGCGTCTATCGGCACATTCGTAGAACCTGAGCAACCTGAGAAACTTTAGAAACTTGAGCAACCTGAGTCCCCTGTTAACTATTTTTCAAATTCCTTTTTCAGCACATAGCCGTAAGCATGTTTCAGTCCATCTTCCCCTTCCTGGACATACACGCCCTGGATTTCCGGAGCGAATCCTGGCAACTGGTTGATGCCTTCGACCAAGTCCAGGAAATAGGTCACTGCGGTCTTGGACCATCTTTCCCCTGGATGTACACACAGTACGCCTGGCGGATAGGGGAGAGCCCCTTCGAGGGCGATGCGGCCTTCTGCCTCAGCCAAGTCCACCAAATCACCGTGGCCTCTCATGTATTCGAACTGTGCTTCCTGCGGATTCATCACATATTCTGGGAAATAGTCACGAAGGAAGAGGTGTTTCTGCAGCGTGGATACTTCACGGTCTTTGTAGAAATCATGCATTTCCTGGCAGAGACGACGGATGGTGTATCCTCTGTATTTATCTTCGTACGCATTATAGATCGATGGCAATACTTCAGACATCGGTGCATCTTCATCAATGAGCTGTTCGAAGCGAATCAGTTTTGCCACCAGGTCATCCATCTTGGTGGTGCTTTCTGCTGGGGTCATCAGGAAGAGGATGTCATTCAAATCGCACTTTTCTGGAATGATGCCATTTTCACGGAGGTAGTTGGCCAGAATATTTCCTGGAATACCAAACTTTTCATACCCGCCATTTTCGATATCGATGCCAGCGGTAACGAACTGCAGCTTCATGGGGTCAATGAAATACTGACCCTTGCCGTACCCTTCAAAGCCATGCCATTTGGCGCCCGGTTCAAATGCCCAGTAATCCATGTCGTTGGCCATCTGGTCCGTATTTCCTTCTTCCCACTTCTTGCCATGCACCACCGGTGGAACCAGCGGACGGATGTAATGGCAGTTGCGAAGTACCTGTTTACGGGTTTCAATGACGGTCTTCACCGCATCGACCCACAGTTTCTTTCCTGCTTCGCCTTCATGCATCTTCGCATTCACGTCCAGTGCCGCAAAGAGCTGGTACAGTGGAGAGGTGGAAGCGTGCATCATGAATGCGTTATTCACTCTCTTGTGGGGAACATAACGATCCTGTCCTTTGATATGGGAATCTTTCTTGTGAATCTGAGAAGTCATGGAGAAACCGGCCTGCTGTTTATGGACAGACTGGCTGACGAAAATTCCCGGGTCTTCCGGTCCCAAATCGAGGAGCAGCGGGCTGCAATCTTTCATCATTGGAATGAACTGTTCGTAACCTACCCATGCGGAGTCGAAGAAGATGTAATCGCACAGATGACCAATCTTATCTACTACCTGACGGGCATTGTAGATGCAGCCATCATAGGTACCGAGCTGAATCACAGCCAGGCGAATCGGACGTTTTGCCTTTGCTTTCACCGGATCCTTTTCAGCCACCAGCTGACGGATGTAGTCTTCATTGAAGCAGTGTTCCAGGATACCGCCGATGGAACCGAAAGCATTTCTTGCAGTTTCCAGATATACCGGCGTAGCGCCTGCCAGAACCAACGCACCGTGGTCGATGGATTTGTGGTTATTTCTATCGAAGAGAACGATATCGCCCGGAGTCAAGACTGCATTGAGTACCACTTTGTTGGAAGTGGAAGTACCATTCAGTACGAAATAAGTTTTATCTGCGTTGTATACCCGAGCGGCGTGTTTCTGTGCAGCCAGTGCCGGGCCTTCATGAATCAGCAGGTCCCCCATGGCAACGTCGGCGTTGCACAGATCCGCTCTGAATGTATTTTCACCGAAGAATTCATAGAAAGCACGACCCGCTGGATGTTTCCGGAAGAACGCACCGCCCTGATGCCCTGGGCAGTCGAACTGGGAATACCCATTTTCTACGTATTTTTCCAAATCCTTAAAGAATGGTGGCAACACGTTTTCTTCATAATGATGGGCTGCACTTTCAATCTGTCGTGCATAGAAATCATGGTCTGTTTCATTCAGATCCATCACACGATAGACTTTGGCAAGCAGTTCATCCGCTACCGGTCCGTCCTGGGTCTTAATCATCAGTACCGGAATCTTGAAAGCAAAAATCATTTCCTTGTCCAGCACCGCTTTATCCTGGTCTGTCATGACCACAGCAGCCACGTCGGTGAAATCGGTAGCATCGATGGATGCCTGCGCACGGCCATCAATGGCACCGAAGATTTCCAGAGCTTTTTCTGTGTAAGCGATTTTTAAATGTTTCACTGTCATACCCTCCATTTTTTGAATACATACAGATTTTGAAATCATTTTTCGAACTGTGCACGGGGTTCGTCGTTGTTTCTGATGAATCACAAGTTGTTTCGCTTCATCTGTGACTATCATACTGAATTTTTTAATTTTTTTCCAATACCATTTCCCGTTCATTCTGTTTTGAAACAAGTACCCATCACAAAATAGTATACCTATTGGAATTGACACGATTTGCATATCAATTTTGTTATATGTATGATTTAAAACGTTTTGTAGAGTAACAAGTTTCTCAGGTTGCTCAAGGTTCTAAGGGTTCTCAGGTTCTCCGCATGTGCTAATAACGTTAATCGCATCATATCCTTTTTAAGAAATAGACCATATCTGTTGCGTCATATTTCTATTTTCCCTTTTTCCCCAAAAAAATAAAAGAGCCACATCACTGGGCTCCTTCCGTCTTTTATATTTGCATTATTTCTACTTTCGTCATTAATTATTGCGATTCACAAAGCAATCGGCTCATAAATAACAAAATTGTTATGCTTAATCATCTAATTCCTAGCTCTACTGTTTCAGCAGGCATACTTTCGCTAGAGATTATAGGTTACTCAGGTTTCTCAAGTTGCTAAGGTCTCTCACGTTTCTCGAATGTGCCAATACACGCTAGCGTTATCATCTCATTCGGAGCTCCTTAGAACCTTTAGTACCCTTAGAACCTTCAGAACCTTATGCTCACTAACAGAATCATACCTACTAACGCAAATCCTTATCTTAATGACATTGCTCAAGAGCCCCTTCCTCAGGAAGGGGCAGGCTCGCTTGCGAGCCGGGGATAGACCGATGAAGAAGAGTTGTTTGACTGGCCGTCTTTGCAGAACACCGACAGCCTTATGCATCTCATCACAATGTATCCGCTAGTGCGAGCTATCCCCCCTGCCCCCCCTTCCAAAGGAAGAGGGTTTCCGCTAGTGAAAATACCGCTATAATCCCTAGTCACCAGTCACCAGTCACCAACAATTATAATGCGGCGCTTCATAAGTTGTGCGCCGCCACCATCATTCCTCATTCCTAATTTCTCATTCCTAATTGCTCTTACGGCACATACTTCATGCCCCAATTCAAAATGGCATGAAATACAGGAAGTAGATCCTTCCCCTTTGGCGTCAGACTATACTCCACATGGGGCGGAATTTCATTGAACTGCTCCCGATGGACGATCCCTTCCTCTTCCAAATTACGAAGTGCCGTGGTGAGCATGGTATTGGTGATGTTGGGAAAATATTTCCGGAACTCACCAAACCGCATGGTATGCTTCACGCAAAGAATATACACAATCTGCAGCTTCCACTTCCCCTGCAGCCGCGAAAGCACACTGGTTACCGGACAATGTCCCTCTTCTGTCAAAATAAAAGAATCCAGATTTTGTAAAAATTCATCATAACTCATGGTATGATTCATAGTCTACTCTCCCTCCATTACGGATTTGCGTGAGTAGGTATGACTTCGCTAGAACTTACAGGTTACTCAGGTTGCTCAAGATTCTCAGGTTGCTCAGGTTTCTCGAATGAGATGATAGCGTATATTAGCACGATCGAAGAACCTGAGAAGCCTTAGCAACTTGAGCAACCTGAGTAACCTGTAAGCACTATCGAAATCATACCTACTCACGCAAATCCTTCATAGCATCCCCTCAATAGTACGCTCCACCATACTAAGTCAGAAAATTCTGCGTACTTGTTTCTTTTTCTGTAGCTAGTATAATAAATGTATCATCAATGTGCAAGGTGATAGGGTGATACAGGTCGCCCGAAATGAGAGAACTAGCGAATTCATGCTAGCGTCTCGGCTCCCCTGTCGGGGGAGCTGCCGAAGGCTGAGGGGGCACCTCTTGCGGTATACTTCACCAACGGTACGACAATCCGCTACGGCCCCCCTAATCCCTAACCACCAATCACCACTATATTACACTCGAAAGGAAAATCTATCATGTGCAACGAATGTAAAGAAAAACTCACCGCTGAAGTCAAAAAATTAATGAACGCCCCTACCTGCTGTGCAGAAGCCAAAGCCGCTTGCCAGAAATGGCTTGATGCAGATGGCGATGAAGCTTCCACCAAAGCACTGAAAGCAGAAATCGCAGCTGACATCATGCCTATCGACGGCCTGATCGCTTTCGCTGGCTCCGAAGCAGGAGAAAAACTTTTTGGTAAAGAAGTAGCAGGAAATATCCTCTCTCATGCCAAAGACATCAAATCCCATGGTGCTACCCACTGCGACTGCCCAGCATGCTCCGCTTGTGCTGCCATTCTGAAAATTCTGTGATACTGCGTTGACCGATTTCTAACATATAAAAAAACGCCGCCTGGCTAAAGGTTATTATTCTGCAGATTAATTTTAGTAAACATACCAAAAATACCGCCTAGCAAAGGGTTATAAAAGGTTATATAGGGTTATGAAACTATCGTAAGTCTCATAACCTTATATAACCTTTCATAACCTTTGACTAAGCGGTATTTTTCTATAAAAAAAGGTTCTAAAGGGTTCTTGCACGTGCCACTAGCCACATCCGCCATTTCGACCGATCGCATTGGTGCAAATTGGCATGCATGTATTGAAATGAGATGTGCCCCTGAGTGGAGAAATCTCAAAGGCACAAGCAGCAAGGGCTTAAAGATTCATACCATTACGGCTCATCTTTATCTGGTGACACCAACGTCCATAGGGACATTTTCCAGAAGTGCTTCCGAATGTTCCTTTTTAAACTGAATCAAAGAGGTTTTCTCTTAAGCAGCAGCTTGTTCCTCCCGGCGATTCCAGCCAAAACAATCTGCATGTGAGCCAAAATTAAAACCTCAACCATTTTCATGATTGAGGTTTCATCTTATGTAGCAGCTTGTTCCTCCCGGCGATTTCAACCAAAATAATCTGTATGTGGAACAAAGTAAAAACCTCAACCATTTTCATGATTGAGGTTTTATCTTATGTAGCAGCTTGTTCCTCCCGGCGATTCCAACCAAAATAATCTGTATGTGGAACAAAGTAAAAACCTCAACCATTTTCATGATTGAGGTTTCATCTTATGTAGCAGCTTGTTCCTCCCGGCGATTTCAACCAAAATAATCTGTATGTGGAACAAAGTAAAAACCTCAACCATTTTCATGATTGAGGTTTTATCTTATGTAGCAGCTTGTTCCTCCCGGCGATTCCAACCAAAATAATCTGTATGTGGAACAAAGTAAAAACCTCAACCATTTTCATGATTGAGGTTTCATCTTATGTAGCAGCTTGTTCCTCCCGGCGATTTCAACCAAAATA
>CAKQBK010000025.1 GCA_934216155.1 uncultured Dialister sp. | reverse complement strand
AGAAACCTGAGTAACCTATAATCACAAACCAAATCATGCTTACTGGCGCAAATCCTTAACTTAACAGCATTACCCCGACGTGGGGGACCAAGGCCGTGGTGCAACTTACTTATAAGAATAATCTTTAATTCCTAAATCCCTAATCCCTAGCTACTAGACCCTAGTCACGAGTCACCAGTCACCAGCCACGCATCTTAAAGCAAGGAGTAATATATGATTTCAAATATACTGGCCCCGATTTTCGTCTTTGCCCTCATCGTATTTATTCACGAAGGTGGTCATTTCTTGATGGCGAAATGGACCGGCATGCGAGTGATTGAATTTGCTATCGGATTTGGGCCGAAGCTCATTTCCAAGAAGTGGGGCGAGACCATTTATTCCATCCGGGTGATTCCTTTAGGGGGATACAATAAAATTGCCGGCATGGACGATGAGAACAAAGACGATCCCCGGGCCTTTACCCAGAAGCCCATCTGGGCCCGGCTTTTAGTGATTATCGGCGGGGCTCTTTTCAATGTGCTGCTGGCCTTTGTGATTCTGGTGGCGGCTTTCAAAATCGAAGGATACCAGACATTTCCCAATATCCCTGTGGTGGGGACTGTTATGGAAGGCACGTCAGCAGCGAAACAAGGACTCCAGCCGGGCGACAAGATTCTCTCTATTGATGGGCAGAAGGTCGAAACTTGGAGCGATATCGGAAAGCTCACAAAAGATAAAGGAAATCGGATTCTCACCTTGTCTATTTCCAGAGATGGAGAAACCATTTCCAAAGAAATTATTCCACAGTACAACCAGGAAGGCCGAGCTGTGATGGGTATCACCGCCTACGTGGAACAGCATGACACCACCATAGGGCAATCGATTTCAATGGGCTTTGATCGGTGCGTGTTCCTTCTGAAAATGATGGTAGGCGGTCTCTATGGCATGCTCACTGGGGGACAGGCCGATGTGGCAGGCCCCATCGGTGTGGCACGTATGTCTGCTACCGTGGCAGACCATGGCGTACTTCCCTTATTTTTATTTATCGCCCTTCTGAGTTTGAATCTGGGATTTCTAAATCTCCTTCCGATTCCTATGCTTGACGGAGGACTCCTCATTCTGACCCTCATCGAAGGACTCATTCGAAGAGAACTGCCAAGAAAAGCATTGATGTATATCCAGGCTGTAGGCATTGCGATTCTGGGGACCATTTTTATCTATGCCATGACCAATGATATTTCGGCGCTTTTAAAATAAGAGTACAGGTTGCACAGGTTTCTAAGGATTCTCAGGTTTCTCAAGTTGCTAAGGCTGCTCAGGTTCTTCGAATGCGCTGATAGACGCTAGCGTTATCATCTCATTTGGGGAACCTGAGAAACTTGAGAGTCCTGAGCAACCTGAGAAACTTTGTCACAAAAGGAATCACCACATATTTCGCTTAACTTAACAGCATTGCCCGACGGGGGGAGTAGATAAGGAGTAAACTTATGAATACAAGACAAGTGAAAGTTGGAAATGTAACCATCGGTGGAGGCGCGCCCATTGCAATTCAGTCTATGAGCACCTTTAGCCCCATCGATACCGAGGCGGCAGCGGCGCAGATCAATGCTTTGGCTGCTGCTGGGGCTGATATTATTCGTATGGCTGTGCCGGATAAGAAGGCGGCAGAGGCACTAGGAGCACTTCGGAAAAAGGTTCATGTACCGCTGGTAGCAGATATTCATTTCGATTACCGTCTGGCACTGACCGCCATGGAGCAGGGCATCGATGCGCTCCGTATCAATCCAGGAAATATTGGCAAACGAGAAAACGTAGTTAAAGTGGTGGATATGGCCAAGGAAAAACATATTCCTATCCGTATCGGTATCAATGCGGGATCTCTTCCAGAAGAAATTCTCAAAGAATACGGCGGCCATCCCACCGCGGAAGGCATGGTGGAAGGGGCGCTTACCCATGTGCGCATCCTGGAAGCAGAAGGATTTCATGATATTGTGATTTCCGTCAAATCCAGCGACGTGCCTATGATGGTGAAAGCCAATCGACTGCTCTCTGAAAAAGTGGATTATCCGCTGCATCTAGGCGTTACCGAAGCAGGAACTCTCTATAGAGGTACTATCAAATCTGCCATTGGTATCGGAAGCCTTCTCTTGGATGGTATCGGTGATACACTTCGGGTGTCTCTCACCGATGACCCGCTGAAAGAAGTGAAAGCCGCCAAAGAAATTCTATCTTCTTGTGGCATGCAGCAGTATGGGCCTGTGCTTGTGTCTTGCCCGACTTGCGGTCGCACCCAGGTGAATCTCATTGAAATGGCAAAAATTGTGGAAGAAAAAATTCAGCAATTTAAAAAGCCCATCAAAGTGGCCGTTATGGGCTGCGCTGTCAATGGACCGGGAGAAGCCAGAGAAGCCGACTTCGGTATCGCTGGCGGTAAAGGCAGCGGACTGATTTTCCGGAAAGGAAAAGTCCTCCGCAGCGTGCCGGAAGATCGCCTCATCGATGAACTGATGGAAGAAATTAGGAAATATGAGGAGACTAGTGACTAGGGACTGGTGACAGGTAGCTAGGGATTAGTGACTAGGCCTTAGGGATTCGGGACTGGTTAACAGTTAACTGTTAACTGTTAACTGTCTACTATTATGGCTTGTCCAACAACTCTTCTTCGTCGACCTATCCCTGGCCCGCAAGCGGGCTTGCCCCTTCCTGAGGAAGGGGCTTTTTAGTTTGAAAAAAGGTATATAGGGTTATGTGCTTATGGGAAGTATCATAACCCTATATACCCTTTTTATTCATTACTTCGGATTTCCTCGAATGACATTATAAGTGGTTTCAGTAGTATTATTTGTTTTTTTAAAGACGTTTTGTTTTGCGTCGCTCTTATATTTAGTGACATCGCCTGTAGTAGTATCTATTTTGTTTACATCGGTTGTGACACCCTGAATACTTCGGGTCCAGGAGTCAAATCTGATAATTTCTGACCGCCATTTTTCGATGGGTCGTAAATGCTGACGCCGTAGTATATGTTGCCGTTTTCGGTATATTCCGTCATGACCCAGCTGCAATCGCCCAAATAAGAATCATCAATTTTATCCATGAAATTGGAGTTGGATTCACTATCGCTGAGTTCACCGAATTTGTCATCTCTTGCCTTAGTAAAATCCATGTCTTTTCTTGTAGTTAGGGCGTAGCCCACCTGGTCTTGAAACCATTTCTCATTGATATAGCCCATGAGTGTGTCCTTTAGCCATTTCATATTTCGGTCATCGCCGGATAGGTTGGACGATGGGTCCTTGGAGGCGCTGGCTACGTTGCCCAAGAGGGAAGAGGAGTTTCCAAAGATGCTAGAAATACTGTCCTTCAATCCGGAACCGGAGAATATAAAAGAGCCAATACCTACTACGATGGCAAGCAGAAGGGCGTATTCGATAAGGTCTTGTCCTTTTTGATTGTTGTATTTCCACATGATGATTCCTTTATTGATAGTTTGATTGTTATATATAAATATGCTCTATAGGTTTAAGGTTTACGTGCCGTGTTCATTATCTACATATAAAATAGGTTTTGAAAGTTGCATTGGTTTAAGGTTTATGTACTAATACGAGGCATAATTCTGATTTCTAGTCACCGATGGTTATGTCGTTGGTGTATCTCTAATGACAGTATATGTTTTATTTGTTGCTGGATCTGTGCGCTTTGTTGCTGTTTGGCTGGCGTTACTAGTTAATTTTTCGACTGTGTTTGTGTTGGGATCGACACGATAAATGTCGGTAGTAATGGTTGTACCGTAATCTAAGTCAGACAGTTTTTTACCATCATTTTTCGACGGGTCATAAATGCTGACGCCGTAGTAAGTTTTTCCATTATCAGTGTATCCAGTAAATACCCAGCTGCTATTTTCGCCCAAAATACTAGAATCAATCTTATTTACAAATTTTGAATCAGAAGCACTATCGATTAAACCGTTCGGTTTGTCTGCTGAAAAGTCTGGACCATGGCGATTTTGGGGTGTATTTCCTAAATAGCCGGCAAAATCATTGTCTTTGCTTGTTGTATAGCCAAGAAATTTCTCTAATAGCCATTTCATGTTACGATCGTCTACAGTATCTTTTGATGGGTTAGCCGAATCACTAGCAGCGATGCCTAAGATGTTGGACGTATTTCCAAAGATACTGGAAATACTATCTTTCATGCCGGAACCAGAGTATATAAAAGAACCAATGCCCACAACGATGGCGAGCAGAAGTGCGTATTCGATGAGATCTTGTCCTTTTTGGTTGTTGTATTTTTTCATAATGCTCTTCCTTCGGGAAAATTAAAAAATTTATGATTGTTATATACATTTTTCTATATTTTACCATTCTCAATAGGAGTATGGCAAGGAAAGAAATGGGTTCTGTGGGAGCCGTTTCGGGTTGAGGCTTTAGGGATTTATTACCGCAGTCAGAAGGTTCTGTGGGAGGTGATTTGGGTTGAGACTTTGGGGATTCATTGCCGCGGTCATAAGGTTCTGTAGGGATGCATAGGATTTGCCTCACATAGAGGTGACTTCTTGTATATAACCATTCTATCAGAACCTTATGATAGCAGTATAAATACCAGGAGACTCAATCCGTAATTGTTCAACTACTTGACAATTCCATTTCCTGTGCTACAATAGTCACATGATTATAGCGATGAAGAAGACAGAATTTCGAGAAACCTCCCAAGAGAGCGGGCAAAAGGTGGGATGCCTGTGGGGCGAGCGAGATTTATTTCACTTCTGAGCTTCTGGTTGAACAGAGTAGACTGGACGCAGGGCTGCGTTATGGCTTTTGAGTACAAATTAGGGTGGTACCGCGGATATGAGACTTCGCCCCTTCGGGGGTGAGGTCTTTTTTGTATGTAAGTTTACACCGCTATTATCTCCCCCGTCGGGGGAGAACACAAGAGGGGGCTGCACTGGCGGCATACTTCGCTATGAACACCGCAAACGAACTCGGTGATACCTGCTCCTAGCGGTAAAAACAATGAGTGTCATCGCTTTTACCGCTAGGAGCGGGCAGCACCGAGTTCGAAGGGAGAAACAAAGTATTTCATACCGCTAGAGTTGCCATCTTCGCTTCGCTCGAAATGGCGTCTCACTGCATCTTTGCGTCGCGACGCTCCTAATGATGCAGTTCGCTTGCACACCCTTTGGTAGGCAAGCCTACCACCTTCCCCCGATGGGGGGACTAAATAATGACTACACTTATATAGGAGGTATTTTCAATGGAAAATAAGTTGGACGAATTGAAAGCCAACATGGAAAAAGACCTGAATGCCCTGGAATCCCAGGCAGCAGAGATGATCAAAGCAGCAGAAGATGAAAAAGCGCTGCAGGATACGAAGGTTTTCTTCCTGGGCAAAAAGGGGAAACTCACTGCGATTCTTCGTGGCATGAAAGACCTGACCAATGAAGAAAGGCCGGTCATGGGGGCTTTGGCAAACAAGGTCAGAGCTGACGTAGAAGCAGCCATCAATGATAAGATGGGAGAATTGAAAGCCAAGAGACTGGCCTCTCGCATTGCTAGCGAAACCGTAGATATCACCCTGCCGGCTCGTCACCAGAAGGAAGGACACATCCATCCGCTGGACAAGGCTCTCCGTGAAATTATGAAATCCTTCATTCGCATGGGTTACTCCGTCGAAGAAGGTCCTGAAATTGAACAGGATTATTACAACTTTGAATGTCTGAACCTGCCGAAGGACCATCCGGCCCGCGACATGCAGGATTCTTTCTATATCACACCAGAAATTCTGCTCCGTACCCATACATCTCCAGTACAGGCCAGAACCCTCAGAAAGCATGAACCGAATTCTCCAATTCGCATGATTGCGCCAGGCAAAGTATTCCGCTGGGATAACGATGCTACCCATTCTCCGGTATTCCATCAGGTAGAAGGTCTGGTGGTTGATAAGGGCATCAAATTCGCTGATCTGAAAGGCACTCTGGAAATCTTCCTGAAAGATCTTTTCGGCTCCGATACAAAGATTCGTTTCCGTGCGTCCTATTTCCCGTTCACCGAACCATCTGCAGAAGTGGATATTTCCTTCGCTGCTAGAACCGGTGAAGAAGGGGGAGACCCGGATTGGCTGGAAATCCTTGGCTGCGGCATGGTTCATCCAATGGTACTCAAACTCAATGGCTATGACCCAGACAAAGTCAGCGGCTTCGCATTCGGCATGGGCATCGAACGTATCGCCATGCTGCTCTACGGAATTGACGACCTGCGCAATTTCTACGAAAATGATGTTCGTTTCTTGAAACAGTTTTGATAAGTAAGTTTACACCGCTACTATCTCCCCCGTCGGGGGAGAATACAAGAGGGGGCTGCACTGGCGGTATACTTCGCCATGAACATATCAAGCGTACCCGGTGATATCCGCTCCTCACGGTAAACTCGCTATTTGATGCCTGTTTACCGATAGGAGCGGGCAGCACCGAGTGCGAGGGGAGAAACATCGTATTTCATCCCGCTAGAGCTGCCATCTTCGCTTCGCTCGAAATGGCGTCTCACTGCATCTTTGCGTCGCTGCGCTCCTAATGATGCAGTTCGCTTGCAGACCCTTTGGTAGCCAAGGCTACCACTTTCCCCCGAAGGGGGGACTACAATAGGAGTAAACTTTTATAGGAGGTTAACATAGATGAACGTATCTTTGAAATGGTTAGGTACTTTAGTAGATATTAAAGGCCTGGATCCGGAAGAAATGGCGGAAACGCTGACCGTCGATGGCATTCCTGTAGAACATGTCATTTACCCGGGCAAAGGCATTAAAGGGGTCGTTACAGGAAAGATTCTTTCCATTGAAAAACATCCAGACGCTGACCACCTGGTGGTTTGCCAGCTTGACTGCGGACAGGGCGAACCAATCCAGATTGTAACCGGTGCGAAGAACGTAGCGGTTGGACAGATTGTACCGGTTGCACTGAACGGCGCTCATGTGCCGGCTAAGCACGATGCCAAGGCACCGGGAGGACTGAAATTTGGTGACACCAAAATCAAAGCGGGCAAACTCAGAGGCGTGGCTTCTGCCGGCATGATGTGCTCCTGCGGCGAACTGGGTCTGGATGACAACCTGTTTCCGGGAGTCAACAAAGACGGCATTATGATTCTGCCAGAAACCACCCCAGTGGGCGTAGATTTCCATACCCTGTACGACTTGGATGATGTGGTTTATGAAATGGAACTGACTGCCAACCGCGCAGACTGCTTCTCCATGATTGGTATGGCTCTCGAAGTGGGGGCTATTTTCCACAGAGAAGTGAAACTGCCGGAAATCAACGTAAAAGAAACAGGTGCGCCAATTGCAGGCCGTGCCGAAGTTCATATTGCTGAACCGGAATTCTGCAAACGCTTCTGTGGCAGACTTCTGGAAAATGTAAAAATCGGCCGTTCCCCAGAATGGATTGAAAACCGTCTCCGCAGCAACGGCATTCGCCCCATCAATAACGTAGTCGATGCAGCCAACTATGTGATGCTCGAAATTGGTCAGCCGCTTCACACCTATGACTATGACAAAGTAGCTGGTCATTCTCTGACCTGCCGCCATGCCCATGAAGGGGAAACCATCACCACTTTGGACGAACAGAAGAGAGAACTGAACGTAGCTGATTTGGTGATTGCTGATGGCAATGATACCGCATCCTGCGTGGCAGGCGTTATGGGCGGATTTGACTCCGAAGTTACTGAAAACACCAAGTCCGTATTCCTCGAAGCTGCTGTATTTGATAGTGCTTCCATCAGAAGAACCTCCCGCCGCCTGGGCCTTCGCTCCGAAGCTTCCGGCCGCTATGAAAAAGGCATCAACCCGGCTAGAAGTGAAATGGCTATCAACCGTATCTGCCAGCTGTTGGAAGAACAGGGCGCTTGCACCGTAGCTCCTGGCATGCTGGACGAATACCCGGTCAAAGCTGAGCCGCAGATTATCAAAACCTCTGTGAAAGCCATCAATGACTACATCGGCATCGATATGCCAAAAGACCAGATGATCGACATCCTGACCCATCTGTATTTCCAGATTGAAGAAAATAACGGAGACCTGACCGTTACTGTTCCGGACTTCCGTCTCGACTTAGACGGCATGCCAGACCTGGCTGAAGAAGTGGCTCGTGTATATGGCTACTCCAATATTCCGATCACCACTCCATGGAGCGCTATCGCCAAAGGCATGATGTCCAAGGAAACCGATGCTCTCTTCCGCATCACTGACTCCCTCATCGCCAATGGCCTTTCTCAGGTAGAAAACTACAGCTTCATGGATAAGAATGATCTGAAGAAATTGAACTTCCCAGAAGGACACAAAGTTTACAACGCCATTCCGATTCTGAACCCGATTTCTGAAGAATACCCGGATATGCGTACCAGCCTGTTCCCCGGCCTGATGCACACCCTGTCCTACAACCTGTCTCAGAAAAATGACCAGGTATCCATCTTCGAATACGGCCACGTGTACCAGCCGAAAGCACTTCCGCTGACCGAACTGCCACACGAATACGCCCTCGTTTCCGGCCTTCTCTGCGGCAGCCCAGAAGAAGCAGGCTATCCGAATAGCGGACGGAAATATGACTTCTATGACCTGAAAGCCATCGTAGAAGACCTCTTGACCGCTCTTGGTATCAAAGGCTACGACATCCAGCGCTCCAAGTACCCGGTGTTCCATCCAGGCGTTGCTGCTGACTTCGTGAAAGATGGCGTCCTCTTGGCTTCTTTCGGTGAAATGCATCCAGCTGTTCTTGACCAGTGGGGTATTAAGAAAGACGTATACGGCTTCATCGTTTATATGCCGCACCTGATTAAATTCATCGATGCCACCATCGACTACAAGAAGATTCCGAAATTCCCGGCTTCCGCTCGTGACCTCTCCATGTTGGTTCCGCAGAAATACGCCGCCCAGGACGTAGAATCCATTATCACCAAAGCAGCAGGCAAACATCTGGAAAACCTCCGCCTGTTCGACCTCTATCAGGGCGAACAAGTCCAGGAAGGCTACAAGAGTATGGCCTACAACCTCGCCTTCCGCGCTGACGACCGCACCCTGACCGATGCAGAAGTGGATAAATGGATTGACAACATCGTCAAAGCACTGTCTGAAGCAGAAATTACATTGCGTGCTTAATGGTTTGAGCCCATAGCAGTGTAAACTGCTTGGGGGTATAGGGTTAGCCCTGCGGGCAGGTTATACGCTGTGATACCTGCTTGCTATCAATATCATATAGAACTTATATAAAGGGTTATAAAGGTTATGAAACTGATCATAGTATCATACTTTTATAGCCCTTTTTAGATTTTTAGATTTAGGAAATAGGGAAATAGCAAATTGTTCGATTATTTCTTTTGTGGTAAAGGTACTAAGGGTTCTCAAGGTACTAAAGGTTCTGAAGGTTCTATCTGTGTTTCCCTAGCGGTAAAAGAATGAGTGACACTAAAGGAAGAATTTCTAGCGGAAGCCCCCTTTCGCTGAAAGGGGGGCAGGGGGGATAGCTCCCACTAGCGATATAAATGATGGGAGATACATAGCCAAGTCGGCGTCCAGAACTTGCGGTTAATCGCTATAGCAGAACGCCGAAATGAGTAGAGGCGTATGTAATATATCGCTAAAGCGAGCTATCCCCTGGGACATTACGCTACGCTTATGTCCGTTCCCCTTCCAAAGGAAGGGGACTTCTGGTAGAGACTCTATCCATATCCGTCATTTCGACCGATCGTATATGCACTTGATGACATAAGTGTATTGAAATAAGATGTGTCCCTGAGTGGAGAAATCTTATCAGCATTAGTGGTAAGGGCTTAAAGCAGCAAAACATAGTATCTCCATTTACTAAGTGCTGTTTACGATTCTAGGCACATTCGACGAACCTGAGAACCCTGAGAACCCTGAGCAACCTGAGCAACTTACACCCCGTTAGCTCCAGCGGAATTATGCCAACTTACACAAAGCCTATACTTGACAAATACGTAAAAATCGAGTATCCTATGTCATGTAGCAATTGTCGGGACGTAGCTCAGTTTGGTAGAGCGCTACCTTGGGGTGGTAGAGGTCGCATGTTCGAATCATGTCGTTCCGACCATTTTTATTTTACAACGTATTTACGATTTTCAATATTGGTAGCTAGTGACTGGTGACTTGTGACTGGGAATCTATTTTCCTTTAGTCACCAGTCACGAGTCACCAGCTACTAGATTACAACAAAAGAGGTCTTACTTATGAACAGAGTCAAATCCGTAATGCTTCTGACACTGCTCAGCCTGATTCTGATGGCCATCGGCGGTGTTGTTGGCGGACGGTCCGGAGCGACCATGATGCTATTTATTTCCTTTGCCATCAACTTCTACACCTACTGGAACTGTGACAAAATGGCACTTCGGGCCTACAATGCCCAGCCACTGTCAGAACAGCAAGTGCCGGAGCTGTACGAACTGGTTCGCGGTCTGTGCCGTAATGCACAGCTCCCGATGCCAAAGCTCTATGTGATTCCCACCGACGTGCCGAACGCCTTTGCGACTGGTAGAAATCCAGAGCACGCTGCTGTAGCAGTGACCGAAGGCATACTTTCCATGCTGGATCGGGATGAACTGGCAGGAGTTATTTCCCATGAGTTGTCACACGTGAAACATCGTGATACACTGATAATGACACTGGCCGCATCCATTGCGACCGCTATTTCCTACATCGCAAACATTGCCCAGTGGGCGGCCATCTTTGGTACCGCTAGAGATGAAGATGGAAATAGGAGCAACCCCATTGCTCTTATGGTGACCATCGTCGTAGCGCCTTTGGCAGCGTCCCTCATTCAGTTCGCCCTGTCTCGGTCTAGAGAATACATGGCTGATGCGTCGGGGGCTGAAATTTCAGGGAAACCGCTGGCCCTGGCAAGTGCCCTGCAGAAACTGGACAACTACGCTCACAACAAAGTGATTCCTGATGCGAAACCAGCCACCAGTGGACTTTTCATCATCAACCCATTGGCAGGATTGGGCGGCATGGCAAATTTGTTTTCTACGCATCCTTCTACGGAGGATCGTATTAAAAAGCTGCGTGAAATCGCAGCCAGAATGCATTCTTATTAAGGAGGCTATTTTAAATGGCAAACAACATTGAAAAAACTCTCGTACTCGTAAAACCGGACGGCGTGAAGAAACACATCTGCGGCGAAGTTATTTCCCGTTTCGAAAAAAAAGGTCTCTCCATCCATGCAATCAAAATGATCAACGTACCGGTTGAACTGGCTGAAGAACATTACGCTGAACACAAAGGCAAAGGCTTCTTCAAAGCTCTCATCGACTTCATCACCTCTGGCCCAGTACTGGCTATGGTTATCGAAGGCGAAAACGCTGTAGCAGCTGTTCGTCAGATCAACGGCGCTACCAACCCACTGGAAGCTGTTCCTGGCTCCATCCGTGGCGACTTCGCTACTTCCATCGATGAAAACGTAGTTCACGCTTCCGATGCAGTAGAAACCGCTCAGAGAGAAATTGGTCTCTGGTTCCCAGAACTGTCCAAATAATTGAGAAAAAACGTCAGATGCAAATCTGGCGTTTTTTTGTGGCCTAAAAAGGTTATATCCCATGATTTTATCTATCAAACATGGAAAGTAAACGGCCATCCTAAGGGTTATATGGTGCTGCTTTGGTAGCTATATCATATAGATGATTTCGACTGATAAAAGGTTATAAGGGTTATGGGAAATAACGTTTTTCTCATAACCTTTTATAACCCTTTGCTAGGAAATATGAATGATATATGGGATGAAACAAATCAGTAGAATTATAACCTGCCCGAAGGGCTAACCTTGCAGAGCCTTTTCATCAAAATTTAATAAAATATCAAATGGGACTATTCCTTTTTCTTCCTATTGTGTATAATATACCTAGGGAAACGCTGATTTAATCAAAGAATTTGGAATTATATGAATTTTTATCCAAAGCATCGTCAAGGAAATCCTTAAATAGCTCGCTATTCGCGGATTTTCTTTCCTAAAAATCCAAGAATAATTTCAAACCATGATTAAATCAGTGTTTCCCTAGTGTAATGATTCACTGGATAGATTCAATGTTTGAATGAAACAGGAGGATTATCATGGCAAAAGTATATACTCGTACAGGGGATAAAGGCAAAACCAGTCTCTACACCGGCGAAAGAGTTTCCAAAGGAAGCCTTCGGGTAGAAACCTATGGCACCATTGACGAAGTGGACTCCGTTCTTGGCCAGTGCCGCGCCTTCGCATCCCATGATAAGGTCAAAGAAACCATTTATAAACTGCAGAAAGAACTGTGGCTCCTCATGGCAGACATTGCCAGTATCGGCAAAGAAGCAAACATTACCGCTGACCATGTAACCGAACTGGAACATATCATCGATGCCTACACCGAAGAACTGGCACCGCTGGATCACTTCCTCGTACCAGGAGATACCCAGTCCTCCAGCTTCTTAGACGTAGCACGTACCGTAGTTCGCCGTGCAGAAAGAGACATGTGGAGACTCTCCGAAGAAGAAGACGTCCACGAAGTGGATATCCGTTACCTCAATAGACTCTCTGACCTGTGCTTCACCTTGGCTAGATACGAAGCAGAAGTGAAATAAAAGCAGTTAGAAGTGACAAGTTAGAAGTGAGAAATGAAGGTGGGGGCGCATAGCTTATAAAGCGCCCCTGCTTTTTTTGTTTGGGGTAATAGGTGGCTCAGGATTCTCAAGTTTCTCAGGTTGCTCAGGTTTGCCGAATGTGTCTCTAACCAAAACCGTCATTTCGACCGATCGTATTTGTGCAGAGTGCTACAAGTGTATTAAGGTGAGATGTGCTCCTGCGTGGAGAAATCTCAGCAGCACCAGCGGTAAGGGCTTAAAGAATCATATCATTACGGTTTGCCCAACAAAGCAATGCAGCTCGCTAGAGTTGCCCCCTCTTGTGTTCTCCCCCAAAGGGGGGAGATAAATCGATGATTCTGTTTTCGTGCAAAGTGATTCAATCGGAATCATTACTAGCGACTTGGCTCCCCTGTCGGGGGAGCTGCCGAAGGCTGAGGGGGAGGCACAAGCGGTATACATCGCTATGAACATATCAAGCGTACTCGGTGATGTCTGCTCCTATCGGTAAAACCACTATTGATTCGTTTGGTGAGCATAAGGTTCTGAAGGTTCTAAGGGTACAAAGGGTTCTCACGTTTCTCAAATGAGACAATAGACGCTAGCTATAGGGGCCCCTAGAACCCTTAGAACCTTCAGAACCTTTACTACATAAGAAAATCATCCCATAGGTTTCTTTATCTAACCACATGATATAAAAGATGAGATATTCCTTTCATTGAATATCTCATCTTTTCCGTTTATAATAAAGATTGGCTTTAGCTATGAAAATTGGTGACTAGTGGACTGGTGACTAGTGACTGGGATTTATGGAAGACGAACCCCAGTCACCAGTCACGAGTGACCAGTCACCCAACCATACAAGGAGATAAAACATGGAATTACTAGCCCCGGCCGGTTCTCCGGCCCATTTGATAGCGGCTCTGGATGCAGGGGCCGATGCGGTGTACCTGGGCGGGAAGCTTTTCAGTGCCCGCAAGTTCGCCGGTAACTTTTCCAACGAAGAAATGACAGAAGCGGTGAAAACGGCCCATGTGAAAGGGGCCTGTGTATATGTGACCTTGAATACCTTAATCGGCGACATGGAAATGAAGGATCTGGAAGGATACCTTCGTTTCTTAGGGTCCATTCCCATCGATGGCCTTCTGGTGCAGGACTTCGGCGTGGTAGACATGGCGCGGCGTATTGCTTCGCACATTCCGCTCCATGCCAGCACCCAGATGACCGTGTCGAATTTAGACGGCGTGAAATTCCTTGGTGACCGAGGCTTCCAGCGAGTGGTTCTATCCAGAGAACTTTCTCTAGACGAAATCCAGCATATCACCAAGTCCACCGACGTAGAAATCGAGGTATTCGTTCACGGTGCCCTGTGCGTGTGCTATTCCGGGCAGTGTCTCATGAGTAGCTTCAGTGGGGGACGGAGCGGAAATCGCGGGTCCTGTGCCCAGCCTTGCCGCAAGGAATATGAACTGGTGGACAGTGCCGGTCGTCCCATGAGAAAAGGCGCAGGGAAATACATTCTCAGTCTGAAAGATATGATGGGGCTTCCTCGCATGGCGGACTTGCTGAAAGCCGGTGTGGCCTCTCTCAAAGTGGAAGGCCGCATGAAGAGTCCTGAGTACGTATTCAATACCGTCTCCGCGTACCGCAAAGCCATCGATGCAGCGGAAAAAGCGCAGACCATTGATACAGAGCCGCTGACGCTCCATTTGGAAGAAGAATTTAACCGCGGCTATAGCACTCATTACTTGGACGACGAAGCAGGTCCTTCCATGAAGACCGAATACGCTCCGGGCAATCATGGGGTGGATGCCGGTCATGTGGAAAAAATCACCAAAGGGCAATTCACCTTCCAGGCAGACCATATGAGAAAACTGACCGAAGTGACCGGTATTTCCTATGAAACGGCCAAGAAAACCATCCAATACGTCAGCGCAGACCAAGTATTTCCTTTGAAAAATAGAAATTTCAAAGTTCTTTGTGATGCCAAGCCTGTTCCCAACGGCCAGGTGTATTGGAATGTAAAACCGGAGAAGAAATCCCTCGCCATGAAGGATCTGGTAGGGAAGATTCCTTTGTCCTGCTGGATGAACGTCTCCGCCGGAAAGCCCATTTCCTTATCTGTCAGAGATGACAAAGGCCATCACGTGGAAGTTACCTCTGATTTCGTCGCCGAAACAGCCCTATCGCGGGTGACCGATGAAAAGGACATCGAAGCCCAGCTTTCTCGTTTAGGAAATACATGGTTCACCCTGGAAAAAGCTATGATTCACAACGATGGCTGCATGGTGCCCAAAAGCGTACTGAACCATCTTCGTCAGGAAGCCATCGAAAAGATTGAAACCTTGCGCCGGGAAGACCACGAAGCACTCATTCCCAGACCCACCGGTGCGCCTATGGCCGCTGCGGCAAAGCCGGTGGCACTGTCCCGTAAGCCCCATATCACAGTCCGCACCGATTCGCTGGCCCAGCTGGAAGAAGCCCTCGCGGCCGGGGTGCGTTCCTTCATCTTTGGGGGAGAATCGTTCCATCACCGGCCCATTCCTTTTGCAGACTTTGAAAAAGCACGGACACTCTGCCAGGAACATGGGGCACAACTTGTATTTCCTACCCCTCGTGTGGTACGAGAAAAGAACAGCGCCAAAGCAAAAGCCCAATTCCAGAAACAACTCACCTTAGGTCCCGATACGGTTTTTGTCGAATATGCAGGTGCCACCGAATGGCTAAAAGGCACGGACCTTCCGGTTATTGCCAGTCCGTCTATGAATCTTTTCAATGGCCCGGCCCTGTCTCGCATACAAACCTTAGGATTTTCCGGTGCCTATGTGTCCCAAGAACTGACGCTGCCCCAGATTCGGGATATGGCGAAACAGACCGATCTGCCACTGGGTGCTTATGTGTATGGTCGCACAGAAATGATGATTTCTGAGTACTGCGTCATCAATAGTTTGTTAGGCGGCACTGACAAGAACCATTGCCCGGCCCCCTGCATGAAACATAGTTACCAATTGAAAGATGGGGAAGGCCGTCTATTTCCTGTAAAAACCGACGAATGGTGCCACATGCACATCCAGAACTGCCATGTGCTAGACATGCGGCCCTACATGAAAGACCTTTTGAAAACCGGGCTCACCGCCTTCTGCTTAGACCTTCGTGGCATCGAAGGACCGGTGGAACGTGTCTGCCGTGACTATTGTGAAATCCTACGTGGCGAAAAACAGGCACCGAAGCCTGCCGGGGCGGGGAACCAGACCGTGACCCGAGGCCACTTCTTTAAAGGAGTTTTGTAATGAAAGAAAATGTATTGGAAACGCTGGAATTTGACCAGATTCGTGAAAAACTGCGAGACATGGCGCCCTCTGCCTTATCTAAAGAGCTGGCTATGTCTCTCGTGCCCTCTAGCGTTCCTGAAATAGTAGATAAGAAATTGGAAGAAACAGAAGAAGCCACCATTCTTCTGGAACGGGAACTTACCACCCCTTTGGGCGAAACCTATGACATCCGCGAAATTCTCCGGAAAGCCAAGAAAGACATGATTCTCACTGGGAAAGAATTCATGGACCTGGCAGCATCGCTGGAAACGTACAAAAAGATGCACCACTACTTTGAAGGGGAACGGCATTTGCTGTATCCGGCCCTGGAAGAATTGTCTAGTCTCATTATTTCCCAAGAACAACTCATCACCCGTATCGGACAAGTCTTTGATGAACACGGCGAAATCAGCGACCGGGCCTCTCCGAAACTGTCTCGCATTCGCACCGAAAAGGAAATGATCAAGAACCGGATTCGCAAAACCTTCCAGCAAATCATCACCGACAAAGACCAGTCCGGCTATTTCCAAGACGCCATCGTGACCCAAAGAAATGGTCGCTACGTGGTGCCCGTCAAAGAAGAATACCGGTATAAATTCGATGGTATCGTCCATGATCGTTCCTCCACCGGACAAACCCTCTTCATGGAACCGATGGTTTCTGTGCGGCTCAATAACGACCTAGCGGAGCTGACTGCTGCGGAAAAGCAGGAAATACAAGAAATTCTCCGTGCTTTGACCGAGCAGGTGAAGAAAAGCAGCGAAGTGACCCAAGACAACTGCAAACTGGCCACTGAACTGGAATTCATTTTCGCCAGAGCGAAATTGGCCCTGTCCATGCAAGGGGTGAGAGCGGTCTACTCCGCCAAGGGTATCCTGGACCTTCGGAATGCCCGTCATCCTTTGATTGACCCGAAAAAAGTGGTTCCTATTTCCATGACTCTGGGAAAAGACTTCCAAATCCTCATCATCACCGGTTCTAATGCTGGCGGGAAAACCATTGCCATCAAAACCGCTGGCCTTCTGGCTCTCATGAATCAGTCGGGCCTATTCATTCCGGCGGCTGAAGGAAGTACACTGCCTCTCTATCAAAACATGTACGCCATCATCGGCGACGAACAGAGCATCCAGTACAACCTGTCCACTTTCTCCAGCTATATCACCCAGCTGGTATCCTTCCTATCCTCTGTGGGCCCCGATGACCTGGTCCTCTTGGACGAATTGGGATCCGGCACCGACCCAGTAGAAGGGGCGGCCCTGGCACAATCTGTCACGGAATACCTGCAAATGCAAGGCACACCGGCCATCATTACCTCCCATTTCAGTGAAATGAAGAAACTGGCCTACGAAACCAGAGGCATCGAAAATGCCTTTGTGGAATTTGACGAAGAAACACTGACCCCGACCTACCACCTCATTATCGGTGTAGCAGGAAATAGTAACGCCTTCTCCATCTGCAAACGACTGGGCATGCCCGCCCTGGTTCTCTCCCGTGCGTCCCAGCTGAAAGAAGGCTCACCGCTGCACAACATGGAAGAAGTCATGGCCCGGCTGAACCAGCAGAGCCGCGAAGTGGCCCACGAAAAAGAAGCGGTTCTGGAAAATCTCAAACAGGCAGAAGAACTTAGAAACGAACTGAAAGCAGAAACTGCCAATTTCTATAAGAAAAAAGACGCCATTCTGGAAAAAACAAGAGCCGAAGCAGAAAGCATCAAACGAGACCTGAGGAACCAGTCCGAAGCGATCATCAAAGACTTAAAGAAAAAAGCCTCCGACCTCGCCAAAGACGATCTGAATAACCACATCGCCGGCGTTCGTGGGAAAATCGATAAGATGAAACTGCCTGGCAAAGAAAATAGAAGGAACCCCGTAGCCAAAGAAGCCCTGAAAAAAGGCCTCTATGTCTACATCGACACCTTGGATAGCGATGGCGTCATCACCAAAGTGGCAGGAAATAAAATCACCGTCTCCTGCGGCCTCATGAACGTCACCGTCACCCCGGACCACTGCTTTGAAACTAAGCAGCAGAAACCGAAACAGAAAAAATCTCCCGTGGCACATTTCGTATCCCACGCTACCTCCAGCGTCCGTACCATCCATACCACAGTGAACGTAATCGGAAAAACCGTAGACGAAGCCATCCCCGAGGTGGACCGCTTCCTGAATGATTGCTTCCTCTCCGGCGTCTCTCCGGTGACCATCATTCACGGCAAAGGCACAGGTAAACTCCGCCAAGGCATCCACGAATACCTTCGTGGTCTCACCTATATCAAAGAATTCCACGAAGCCGATCCCAGAAACGGCGGTGCCGGGGCAACGGAAGTATTCTTTTGATAACTAGGGATTAGGAAATATAGCATCTAACGGAATTATCGCCAGCGTCTCGGCTCCCCTGTCGGGGGAGCTGCCGAAGGCAGAGGGGGGGGAGGCAGTAGCGGTATACTTCACTATGAACATCGCAAGCGAACCTGGTGATAATATCTATTTTTTGCGGTTATAAAAATAAGTGTCACAAATGGAAGAATTGCTAGCGTTAACCCTCTTCCTCTGGAAGGGGGGGCAGGGGGGATAGCTCCCACTAGCGATATACATGATAGGTGACACATCGTCAAGTCGGCGCCCAGAACTTACGGTCAATCGCTATTGCAGGACGCCGAAATGGATAGTGACATCAACGAAGTATATCGCTAGAGCGAGCTATCCCCTGGGACATTTCGCTACGCTTATGTCCTTTCCCCTTCCAAAGGAAGGGGATTTTTTGATGAGTGCCTCTAACCTACGTCTATCAGCACATTCGGGGAACCTGAGCAACCTGAGAACCCTTAGAAACTTGAGCAACCTGTCACCACTAGCGGAATCATATCTACTAACAATCGTATTGCCCCAAAGGGAAAACCAATAATTTCGTAAAATTTTTTCTGAAACAGGGTCACAATGTCATGCCTTTTTACGATACTATTAGTGGAAGGGAAAAACACTTCCCGGAAGTCGAATCAAAGGCTTTTCCAATCTCCATCCTAGGCCCCGGAGAGAAGAAATGGTCAGCGAGGAGATGCGGTGAATTTTCCTTTCCCTTTTCCAAGGGTTCTGCCCGGGAGGAATCGGCGGAAAAGTAATGATTGTTAAGAACCAAATGAGTAACAACCATGAACAAACAAAAAAGCAGAAAAGCAAATCTGAAAAGTAAGGAACCCTCATCGCTCTGACGACTAGTTCTGGGCCACCTCTCAAGGAGTAAGACAGTCCCCTTCGGGGGCCCTGTCCGGAAATTGATGTTCTCGATCAGACGCCTGATTCATTGGATGAGACTACTTCAAAAAAGGAATTGTTTTTCTGCCTTTTTGCGTGGAAAGAAAAAGAGCCGAAAGAGAAATGGATATTTTCTCCTTCGGCTCTTTTGGGTATGGAAAGGAAATGGTAAAATAAATAAGAATTACTTAGTGATTGCTCGTTAATTTATTATGTGAAGATTCTAGTTTGTAATGAATAAAATGGTATTTGCACTAATGTGTTGCCCCTTGGAGAAGGGGCGGCGAAGCCGGGGATAGAATGGCCCGAAGGGACATAATCAGCATTAGCGAATCATGGTTCATTGTTTCACAAACTCACAAAGTGTTTCATACCGCTAGGAGCGTCTATCCCCCTTTGATTCCCCCTTCTCCAAGGGGGGACGCGGTTTACCGCTTATTCTATTGTTGCCAGTTGAAAAATGAATGACCTTTTATTACGTAGGAGGAAATAATGATTACAGGAACCGTAAAAAATAAAGTCGATCAGATTTGGACCAATATCTGGGCCGGAGGTATCACGAACCCTTTGACCGTCATCGAGCAGTTGACCTATCTCATGTTTATCCGTTCTCTGGACGTGAAGGAAACCAATACGGAGAAAATGGAAAACGCCATGGGATTCAAAGGAAATCACATTTTCCCATCCTCTGCGGTGGGGCAGGCCATGCGGTGGAGCCATTTCAAGGACAAGAACCCGGACGACATTTTCCGCATCGTGAGAGATTACGTATTTCCTGCCATCAAAGCCATGAAAAAGGGACACCTGCCTGATTTTGACAGCACAGGGAAACTGATTCCTCTCTCGGAAGAAACAGGGACAGGGGAAGACAATGTATTTTCCACCTACATGGCAGATGCGACATTCATGATTCCGACCCCGCAGGTATTGGAAAAAATCATCACCGGCCTGGAAGAACTGTACACCCATGACCTGGAAGATAAAGATATGCAGGGCGACCTGTACGAATACATGCTGGGCAAATTGTCTACTGCCGGTCAGAATGGACAATTCCGCACACCGAAGCACATTCGTGAAATGATGGTGGCGCTCCTTCGTCCCACTCCGAAAGACCGCATTTGTGACCCGGCCTGCGGCACCGCGGGATTCCTGATTTCTTCTGCAGAATACATCCACGACCACTACAGTGACACCATGACCAATGAGGAATGGAACCACTACAAGAGCGACATGTTCAATGGGTTCGACATGGACCAGACCATGCTTCGTATTTCTGCTATGAACCTCATGCTCCATAGCATCGACCATCCCCACGTGGCTTACAAAGACAGCTTGTCGAAACAGAACCAGATCGCTGACGCGTACACCCTGTGCCTGGCCAATCCACCATTCAAAGGCACCATTGACGCTGAAAGTATCAACGACGACCTGAAAGCCATCACCAATACGAAGAAAACAGAACTACTCTTCCTGGCCCTTTTCCTTCGTATTCTTCAGAAAGGCGGCCGCTGTGCCTGCATCGTTCCTGATGGGGTGCTCTTCGGCAGTAGCAAAGCCCATAAAGCCATCCGCAAAGAACTGGTAGAAAATCACCAGCTCCAGGCCGTGATTTCCATGCCTTCCGGTGTATTCAAACCCTACGCCGGAGTGTCCACGGCGGTTCTCATCTTCACCAAAACCGGTGCTGGCGGTACTGACAACGTATGGTTCTACGACATGAAAGCCGACGGCTTCTCTCTCGATGATAAAAGAAATCCGGTCAAAGAAAACGATATCCCCGACCTGATTCACCGCTTCCATCACTTAGACGAAGAAGGAGACCGGAAACGGACCGACCAGAGCTTCTTCGTGCCCAAACAGGATATCGTAGATAATGACTACGACCTGTCCATCAATAAGTACAAAGAAATCGAATATGTCCCCGTAAAATACCCGCCCACCAAAGACATCCTGGCCGAACTTCGCCAGCTGGAAACAGAGATTCATGAAGGATTGGATGAACTGGAGAAGATGTTATGAGAAAAGTTCGACTAGGGGATATTTGTGATGTTCTAAATGGCTATGCATTTAAAAGCAGTAACTATGTGCTTGATGGGATACGCATTATTAGAATCACTAATGTACAAAAAGGATATATTGCAGATGATGATCCCAAATATTATCCTATTGAGGCACAAGATACTTTAAAGAAATATATGCTTAATCAAGATGATTTGTTAATTTCTTTGACTGGCAATGTTGGGCGTGTCGGTCTATTGCCTAAATTACTTTTGCCGGCAGCTTTGAACCAAAGAGTTGCTTGTTTGAGATTGAAGAATTCCGGTTTTGAAATTGATAGAAAATATTTATTTCATGCATTGAATTCTGATATCTTTGAAAATGCTTGTATTTATTCATCAAATGGAATTGCACAAAAAAATTTAAGTACAGAATGGTTGAAGGACTATTACATTCCTCTTTATTCAGTTGAAAAACAAAAAATTATAGTAGAAAAATTAGATTTAATTATTAGATTAATTAATTTAAGGACATTACAATTACAAAAATTGGATGAACTGGTCAAATCCCGGTTTATAGAGATGTTTGGAGATCCAGTACTTAATCCAAAGAAGTGGAATATATTGAAAATTGAGCAATTAGTAACTTTGGAACCACAGAATGGATTATATAAGCCACAAAGTAGCTATGTTGAAAATAATGATGGAATTCCAATTTTAAGGATAGATGCTTTTTATAGTGGCAGAGTGAGTGATTTTGCTTGTTTAAAGCGATTAAAATGTACACAGGCAGAATTAGAAAAATATCAATTACAAGAAAACGATATCGTGATAAATAGAGTAAATAGTTTGGAATACCTTGGCAAATGTGCTCTTATTAGAGGATCACATGAACATACAGTTTTTGAATCTAATATGATGCGCTTTCATTTAGATGAGAAAAATGTTAATCCGATTTTTGCAACATTTTTGTTGTGTACGGCATATATGAAAAAGCAAATTTTGAGTAGGGCCAAAAAGGCAGTCAATCAAGCTAGTATTAACCAGAAAGATGTTATGAATTTTCATATGATTGTTCCTGATATAGAATTGCAAAATAAATTTGCTGATTTCGTAAAATCCACTGATAAATTAAAAATAGCTATCCAAAAGAGCTTGGACGAACTGGAAACGCTCAAAAAATCCCTCATGCAACAGTACTTCGGCTGATTGTTTCTCTACCGAAAGAAGCACCAGCGTTAACCCCCTTCCTCAATGCTGTTAAGTTAAGGATTTGCGCCAGTAAGCATAATTTGGTTTGTGATTATAGGTTACTCAGGTTTCTCAAGTTGCTAAGGCTGCTCAGGTTCTTCGAATGCGCTGATAGACGCTAGCGTTATCATCTCATTCGGGGAACCTGAGAAACTTGAGAGTCCTGAGCAACCTTAGCAACTTTGTCACAAAAGGAATCACCACATATTTCACTTAACTTAATAGCATTGCGTCTATGGGCACATTCGGAGAACCTGAGCAACCTGTCACCACTAACGGTAATCCCTTTCCTTAGGAAGGGGATTTTTTCGTGCAATCGTTTCTCATATGGTGTAAGATAAAGAAAATAACGTAACTTTCTCTTCACCAGTTACTAGTTAGTGGTTGGTCATTCATATATCCTGTGTCTGTCGGTGAATATTACAAAAATGTGTGAATCAATAGTACACAGGTTTCTGCGAGTTTTGGTCAATATCCTTGTATCGTTTTTTTATAAAAAATAGGGTATTGGGGCGCTTCCAAATTTTGTGCGCCCCTTCCACCACTCCTCACTCCTCATTCCTAACTCCTCACTTCTTCAGTGAAGGCGAATGAATGACCATTCACTAGTTACTAAATAAATGAAAAGGAGTCGATTTCATGGGCAATTTTGATTTCTTGAAAAATAAACCAGATTACAACGTATTTGCCCCCTCTGCCATAGAAGCGGAAGGCGTGTATAGTACGTCTCCTTCTTTATGTGCCCTTCTTTGTCGCAAGGCATTGGAATTATCGGTGAAATGGGTGTATCGGAAGGAAAATATAGCTTTCCCTTACAATGACAATTTGCAATCTCTTCTCCATGCGTCGGATTTCCAGTACTTGATGGATCACAGCACGTGGTATAGGTTGCAGCTCATTGTGAAAGCGGGAAATCTGGCGGCCCATGAGGAACGGAAAATCCCTGCCAGTACGGCGGTGGAGTCTCTTCGCAGTTTATTTGAATTTATCCAGTGGTTGGATTACTGCTATGGTGCGACCTATGAGGAACGGTATTTCTCTGAAAGTAAGATTCCTCAGGATGTGAAGACTGTCAATGAGAAACGGATTCGTCAGCAGGGTGAGCTTCTGAAGGAGAAGGATGCGGAGAATCAGAAACTTCTGGAAGAGTTGGCTGCTATCAAGGCGGAGTTGGCTTCGGTGAAGGAGCAGCACAAGGCAGAGCGTCATTTCAATCCGGAGAAGATTTCTGAGTTCAAGACCCGGAAGATTTACATCGACGTGGATTTGCAGCTGGAAGGCTGGGTGCTGGATGGGCCTTCTTCCAATGTGGTGCAGGAGTACCAGGTGGAGAATATGGCCGGTGTGCCCGGACAGGCAGGCTTCGCCGATTATGTGCTGATGGGCGCCGATGGGCTTCCTTTGGCGGTGGTGGAAGCGAAGAAGACCAGTCAGGATCCCAATGTGGGACGCCAGCAGGCTGTGCTCTATGCCAATGCCATTGAAAATATGTGCGGTCGCCGACCTTTCATGTTTACCACCAATGGGTTTGAAACTTATTTCTGGGATGATCGCAGTGGGACCCCGCGGAAGGTGAGCGGGATTTTTGGACAGGATGATTTGTCTCGTCTCATGATTCGTCGTTCTGAAAGTCAGGGACCACTCACAGCGATTCCTATTTCCGATGCCATCACGAACCGGGCTTACCAGAAGGAAGCCATCCGCAGTGTGTGTGCCAATTTGGCGGCCGGGCACAGGAAGAATCTGCTGGTCATGGCCACTGGCACGGGGAAGACCCGTGTGGCAGCCAGTCTGACCGATGTATTATCCAGAGGAAATCGAATCACCCATGTGCTCTTCCTCGCAGACCGCACTGCCTTGGTGTCTCAGGCGAAGGATGCCTTCAAAGAGTACTTGCCTCGTATGTCTCTTTGCAATCTGTGCAGTAATAAGGATGACCGGAATGCTCGCATCGTATTTTCTACTTATCCGACCATTTTGAATGCCATCGATGAATCAAAGAATAGTTCCGGTTCTCGTCTTTTTACACCGGCTCATTTTGATTTGATTATCATCGATGAAAGCCATCGGAGTATTTTCAAGAAATATAAGACCATTTTCGATTATTTCGATGCCATTCTGGTGGGACTTACGGCGACACCCCGAACCGATGTGGACAGAAATACCTATGAGTTTTTTGATACCGTCGATGGGGTGCCTACTTACGCCTATGATTATGACCAGGCGATTGAGCAGAATTACCTGGTGCCGTATTACAATTACGAGGTGCGGACCAAATTCTTAGAAGAGGGGATCACCTATGATGAATTGTCCGAGGCTGATAAAGCACGGTATGAGGAGGATTTCGCAGAAGATGATGGCCGTCTCCCTGATTTCATTCCTTCTAAGAAATTGAACAATTTCGTGTTCAATACCACCACGGTGGATATGGTGCTGGAAGATTTGATGGAACGGGGCATCAAAGTCCATGGTGGGGACCGATTGGGGAAGACCATTATTTTTGCGGAAAATAAACGACATGCAGAATTTATTGTGCAGCGATTCAATGCGCTCTATCCATCGTACAATGGGAAATTTGCCCGTCGCATCGTTTGCGGCGATCCTTATGTGGAGACTTTGATTGATGATTTCAAGAATCCGGAGAAGAATCCTGTCATTGCGGTGTCGGTGGATATGATGGATACGGGCATCGATGTGCCGGAATGTGTCAATTTGGTTTTCTTCAAAAAAGTGCGGTCCAAGACGAAGTTCTGGCAGATGATTGGCCGCGGTACTCGCCTTTGTCCCAATTTGTCCTGCGTAGATGGCAGAAGCGGGGAATATGTAGGAAAGAAATATTTCCTTATTTTCGACTATTGCGGTAATTTTGAGTATTTCCGTCAGGTCCATCATTCTATGGGCGATAAGCTGCCAAAGACCCTGTCAGAGAATCTCTTCGACAAGCGGGTAGAATTGATGAAAATCCTGCAGAAGAGTGATTACCGGGCGGAGTCCTACCAGAATTGGCGAGCTGAGCTGGCAGACTTGTGTCAGAAGCAGGTGAAAGCCCTCAATACGGACCTGGTTTCTGTGCGTATGCATTTGAAATCGGTGGAACGGTTCAAGAAGGACGGGGCGTTCCTGGTCATCAGTGAAGGGGACAGCGGCGAATTGGCCAGAGAAGTGGCACCACTGGTGTCTGACCCGGAAAAGTCGGAACCGGCCAAGCGGTTTGATAATTTCATCTATGGCATGATGGTGGCCCAGGTGGAAAAACTTCCTACCTATGACAATGCAAAGAAACAACTGCTAAAAACCGTGGCGCTGCTGAAGGAAAAGGTTAGCATCAAGGCCATTCGTGAGGAAATGTCTCTCTTAGATGAAATAGAATCTCCGGACTTTCTGGATACGGTGGGACTTTTGGAACTGGATGAAATCCGTTCGTCCCTTCGTGGGTTGATTCAGTTTATTTCTGGTAAGGGAAATAAAGAACGAATCATCACCACTGTGCTAAATGATCCCATCACGTATAGCAGTGAAGGCCATGGAGTGGAAGCGGAGACCTTTGAAAGCTATCAGGAAAAGGTGGAAAGCTATTTCACCAAACATATCGATGACGTTCCGGCGGTGCAGAAATTGGTCCACAATGAACCATTGACCCAGGCCGATTACCAGGCATTGGAGCATATTTTCAAAGTGGAACTGGGAACCCCGGAAGAGTATAAACAGTTCTTCGCTGATGAACCTTTGGGCCTGGTGGTCCGGCGGATTGCCAAACTGGATGCCAAAGCGGCAGAAGCCGCGTTCTCCTCCTTCATCAATGAGGAACATCTGAATGCCCGCCAGATTGCCTTTGTGAAAATGGTCATTAAGTACGTAGAAGTCAATGGCTATATCGATAGCCCCGCCAGACTTATGACCGCTCCTTTCGATCAGTATAATTGTGGGGAGATTTTCAACTTCTCCCAAATGGCCGATTTGGCTCATGTGCTCAATACCATTCGGGATAATGCGGTGAAGGTACGGTAGAAATGACAGGTAGCTCAAGTGGCTGAGGCTTCTTAGGTTGCTCAGGTTCGTCGAATGTGCTCTTATCCGTACTCGTCATTTCGATTTCCAAAAAAGAATAATGTTGTTAAGTTAAGGATTTGTGTTGGTAGGTATGATTCCGCTAGTGATCAAAAGGTTCTGAAGGTTCTAAGGGGACAAAGGGTTCTCACGTTTCTCGAATGAGCCAATGAACGCTGGCGTTATCATTTCATTCGGAAATCCCTTAGAACCTTTAGTACCTTCAGAACATTTTCCACAAAAGAAATCATTGCATATTTCGCTTAACTTAACAGAATTGTCCTGTCGGGGGAGGCAGTAGCGATATACTTCGCCATGAACATAGTAAGCGAGTTAGGTGGTGCCTGATTCTAACAATAAAAGAGAAAAAGGAGGAAACAATGAAAAATCAAGTCATTTCTTTGCCAGATATCATGACTTTGGTCAAACCATTGGCTGAAAAATATCATGTAAAAGAATTATATCTATTTGGCTCTTACGCAAGAGGGGAAGCCAATGCAGCAAGTGATCTAGATTTCCTCGTTTTTGGTGGAGACGGTTTCAAATTGACGTATGTACTGGCTTTGGGAGAAGAATTGCGTGAAGTACTACAGAAAAAAGTAGATGTGTTTGAAATTCGGGAAGTCAATCCAGAGAGTGAATTTTACAAAACGATTATGAAAGAAAAGGTATTGGTGGCATGAAATATTCTGATGAGCAAAGGATTCGGAAGCTTTATGAATATGCCAGTAAGTTACATCAATATATAGAAGAACACCATATTTCTCGTGAAGCTGTATTGACCGATTTTGCATTACAATGGCTGATTACAACTCCGTTATATAATATTGGTGAGCAGGCGTATCATTTGTCTCCGGAATATAAAGCAATGCATGATGATATTCCCTGGTATATGATTGCTGGGTTAAGGCACAGATTGGTACATGATTACGATGGAACGAATTGGAATGTCATTGTTGAAGTGGTATTTGATGAAATCCCTGTGTTATTGAATCAGTTAGAGCATTTATCTATGGAGAAGTGAAGCACACTGACAAATTTTCATAGACAAAATCAATAAAATACGGTATCATTATCTAGATGAAAGAAAGCGGTGATACATTGTTAGATAAAGCTTTGCTTCAAGATTTTCTGAAAGACAGTCAGGTGGACGGTCTTTTTATTCAGAAGGATGAAAATTGCCGATATCTCAGTGGCTTTACTGGTTCTGACAGTTATTTGTTTTTGACTGCCGATACATGCTATCTGTTGACCGATAGCCGGTATACGGAGCAGGCCAAAGAGGAAGCCATTGGTTTCGAAGTTATCAATTATATCCCGAAACTGGCGGAAACGGTAGGAAAGTTGGTTTCCAAGCATCATGTGAAGCATCTGGGCATTGAGTCTGTCATGACTTATAAGATGTACCTTGGCTTTGATGAAGTGATGCCGGAAGTGGCTTTTGATTTTTGTGAAGTGGACAAACTTCGACAGATTAAGAGTGAAGAGGAAATACAGCTGCTCAAAGAAGCCTGCCGGATTTCTGATGTGGGATTTGAAAAAACCATTCCTCATATCAAGGCTGGTGTGACTGAAGCGTACCTTCGGGCGGTTCTGGAAAGTGCCATGCTGGAAGCTGGCTCGGAAGGAAAGTCTTTTGATACCATCGTGGCCTCTGGTTGGCGGTCTGCGTATCCTCATGGAACGGCTACGGACAAGGTCATCGAAGAAGGGGATCTCATCACTTTTGATTTTGGTGCCATCTATAAAGGGTATCATTCGGATATCACTCGTACTGTAGCAGTAGGGGATATCACGGATCGGCAGCGTTTCATTTACGATTCCATTCTGGGATGTAATGAGCATATTGAAGAGTATATGAAGGCAGGCATGAAAGCCTGTGATGTAGATAAAGAAGCCAGAAATTTCTTGAAAGAGAGAGAACTGGATACCTATTTCACCCATGCACTGGGACATAGTGTGGGGCTTGAAATTCACGAATCACCGATTTTGGCACCTAGGGATTCTTCTATCCTGCAGGTGAGGATGACCGAAACGGTGGAACCAGGGGTATATATCCCCGGAGTTGGTGGAGTCCGTATCGAAGATACGGTTGTCATAGAACAAGATGGTCTGTCCATCTTAACAAAATTCCCAAAGAAATTTTTAAGAGTGTAACAGGAGGAAAATGAAATGATTTCTAGTAATGATTTGCGCCCGGGTATTACCGTTGAATTGGACGGCCAGGTTTGGCAGTGCATCGAATTCCTGCACGTAAAACCAGGTAAAGGCGCTGCTTTCGTACGTGCTAAACTGAAAAACCTGCAGAGCGGCTCTGTAGTTGAACGTAAATTCAACGCAGGTATCAAACTGCAGCCAGCTACTGTAGAACGTAAACCGATGCAGTACCTCTATGAAGCTGATGGTTCCTACTGTTTCATGGATACCGAAACTTATGAACAGATCATGCTGAACAAAGAACAGCTGGGCGACAAGATCAACTTCCTGAAAGAAGAAATGGAATGTAACGTGGTATTCTTCAACGGCACCATCATCGGCGTTGATATCCCGAACTCCGTAGAACTGAAAGTTGTTCAGACCGAACCAGGCATCCGCGGCGATACAGCTACCGGCGGTTCCAAACCAGCTACCATGGAAACCGGCTATGTAGTTAACGTTCCGCTCTTCATCAACGAAGGCGAAATGCTCCGCATCGATACCCGTACCGGTGCTTACATCGAACGTGTAAAATAATATAGAGGGCGTTATGCGTGTTGCGTAGTGCGTGATGGAGAAAGGGGGTGCACTTCAGTGGCACCCCTTTTTTAGGGATTAGTAACTAGGTTCTTACGTTAAGCGAAACATTGGATGATTTCTTTTGAGGCAAAGGTTACTCAGGTTGCTCAGGATTCAGAGGCTTCTCAGGTCCTCCGAATGAGATGATAACGCTAGCGTGTATTAGCACATTCGAGAAACGTGAGAGTTATTAGCAACTTGAGAAACCTGAGTAACCTTTTTCTCAGCAGGAAACAATTCCATGTTTCATTTAGCGTTGATTCTAGAAAGAGGAAACTATGCAAACAGCAGAAGTGAAGAATGACTTAGGCACGATCCGTATAGCAGACCAGGTGGTGGCTATGATTGCTAGAGGTATCGCTCTTCGCACGCCCGGCGTCTATGCTATGGATGATCGATTCTCCCATGGTATTTCTGCTGTCATCAGTGATGCCGAGGCAGAAGGTGTGCGTGTGTCCATGAAGGACAATGGGGTAGTGATTGACCTTTATATCGCAGTATCCCATGGCGATCGGGTACCGGCTATTGCGTTGAAATTGCAGGAAGCTGTCAAAGAAGGGGTGGCGGATTCCACCGGACTTCGGGTGAATGCGGTCAATGTCAATGTGGAACGCATTGTGTTTGAAGAAGCATAATGATGCTATAAAGATAAGCGAAACAGTGGAATCATACTTACTAACGTAAATTCTTACCTTGACAGCACTGAGGAGATGAGAGTCATGCTGACCGAAGAGGAAGTATATCAGAAGATTGAAGAAGCCCTGCTTGCTATGCCGGAAGTGTCCCATTTCACCCAGTACGGATTTCAGTATCTGATCCAGGGATTGGGACAAGCCTTCGGGTATAACAAAGGCCATCGTGGACTTTTGATTCGCAGTCGAAAAGATGGGAGCGTCAAGGTGGATGTATCGGTGGCTCTCCATGAGGGATGCCAGGTGAGTGAAATCGCCCGGTATATCCAGATGGTGGTGAAAAACATTTTCGCCTCCGGACGATCGGAGCCCATCGATGCCATTGATGTAACCATTACGGAAATAGTGAAGTAATATTGAAGTATTTACCGTTTCTGTTAACTGGTATGTGAATCCCGCTTTTAGTTAGAAGTGAGAAGTTAGAAGTGAGAAGTGGTGGAAGGGGCGCACAGTTCATATAGCGCCCCAATACCCTCTTTTTTAAAATAAGTACTTTGCGGCGCTATATAAGTTGTGCGCCGCCACCATCACTCCTCACTCCTAATTCCTCACTCCTCACTTTTTGAAAGCGGATGATTCACCTATTGTTACGTACTATATATCAATTATATATGAGAGGCAAATATGAGTAGAAAACGTGCAAGAGAGTATGCATTGCAGGTGCTGTATTCCCAGGAACTCAATCCGGATTCGGAACCTATTGATGCCGAACTTCTCAAATTGACCGAGAAAGATAAAGAATTTGCAGATGCATTGATTGCCGCTGTAAAAGGACATGAAGAAGTGGATGCTACCATTACCAGCCATTTGAAAAACTGGTCTCTGCAGCAGCTTAATGTGGTGGATAAAAACATTCTCCGCCTGGCTATTGCAGAATACAATTTCATGGAAGACAAGAGCGATAAAAAAGTCATCATGAACGAAGCTATTGAAATGGCAAAAACCTTCGGTGGTGAAAATTCCTATCGCTTTATCAATGGACTTTTGGATAAAACCTTAAAGTAATGAGTATCATTGGTATGTTATCTCGCTATTTTCTGAGTTAGAAGTGAGAAGTTAGAAGTGAGGAGTGGTGGAAGGGGCGCACAAAATTGGGAAGCGCTCCAATACCCTCTTTTATTAAAAATAAGTAGTGGCTGGTTATTCATTCATATACCTTGTGTCTATTAGTGCACAGCTTTATATGGGGTTGGGTAAATATCCATGCATTAACACGAATAAAATTGGTAACATCACTAGGGAAACACTGAATTAATCATGGTTTGAAATTATTCTTGGATTTTTATTCAAAGCGAGGAAAGGAAATCCTCGAATAGCGAGCTATTTAAGGATTTCCTTGACGATGCTTTGGATAAAAATCCATATA
>CAKQBK010000024.1 GCA_934216155.1 uncultured Dialister sp. | reverse complement strand
TCTATTTTTTTGTAAACCAGTGGGAAACAAGGACAAGAAAAAAGCACACACCATATAGATGTATGCTTACTCCAAAATCCTTAACTTAACAGCATTACCCATCGGGGGAGGTGCCCGATGGGCCTGATTTCATTTCAAACAAATGAAATGTATAACGCTGCCTACTGCTTACTCTATTATGCTTTCAATGTTCCCACAATTTCATTGACATCTTTGACGCCATTCTGGTCGCACCACTGGTCCAGTTCATGAATGATTCTTGCCATAGCAGTAGGATCTGCCAGGTTGGCGGTGCCTACTTGGACGGTCTGTGCGCCGGCCATCATGAATTCTACCACGTCGGTGCCGGTCATGACGCCGCCCAGGCCGCAAACAGGGATGTTGACTGCTTTGGATACCTGCCAAACCATACGGAGGGCCACTGGCTTGATAGCCGGGCCGGAGAGACCGCCGGTGACGTTGCCCAGGATTGGGGTTCTGGTGCGGGTATCGATGGCGATGCCCAGGAGGGTATTGATGAGGGAAATCCCATCAGCCCCTGCGGCTTCGACGGCTTTGGCGATGGTGACCACGTCGGTCACGTTCGGAGAGAGTTTTACGATCACCGGAAGGTTGGTGGCATCTTTCACAGCTCTAGTGACAGCTGCCGCCTGCTGGGGATCGGTGCCAAAGGCCGCCCCGCCTACTTTGACGTTCGGACAGGAGATGTTCACTTCCAAAGCGCTGATACCGTCTACGGAGAGAAGTTTTGCACATTCGGCGTATTCTTCTACGGATTTCCCTACCATGTTAGCAATATAGGGGCAGCCCAGTTTCTTAACTTCCGGAAGGTAGTGTTCCAGGAAATAGGGAGCTCCTGGGTTTTCCAATCCGATGCAGTTCAGCATGCCGGAAGTGGTTTCGGCGATACGGGTGCCGTTATTTCCTGCCCAGGGAGTCGGAGCGAGACCTTTGCCGGAGATGGCACCGATTTCACTCATATCCATGTACTGAGACAGTTCCAATCCAAAGCCTACGGTACCAGAAGCACCGATGACTGGATTTTTCATAGGAATGCCAAGGAAGTTGACTGCTAAATTACTCATAATACAACCTCCTCTGCCTGGAATACCGGTCCGTCTACGCAGACTTTATAATGGCCTTTGCCATCCGCTCTATCACAAACGCAACCAAGGCAAGTACCGATGCCGCAACCCATGCGGCGTTCCATAGAAACTTGGCACGCTACGCCGGCTTCTTTGGCCATCTGGGCAGTGATACGCATCATAATGCCAGGTCCGCAGACGCAAGCTTCATCTACATTTTCATTTTTGAAGAGTTCTGGCAGGACAGAAACGGAGAATCCTTTGATACCGTAGGAGCCATCGTCGGTGGTGACGATGAGCTGTTTTACGGTTTTGGGGAAGAAGTCTTTCCAGAATACTTCTTCTTTATTTCTGCCGCCGATAACTACGGTCATCTGGCCTGGTTTGGCTTTTCTTGCCATGAAGAGGATCGGCGCGATGCCTACCCCGCCGCCGATGCCAACGATGTGGTCTTTTTCCATATCAAAGGCAGTACCCAGAGGCCCCAGACAATCCACCACGTCCCCTTCTTTTAGATGGGACATGGCTTCGGTGCCTTTGCCGACGATGCGGTAAATGATTTCAACCAATCCTTTTCCTGCATCAGTGCCGGCGATGGAAATAGGCCGGCGCAGGATATAGCGGGGGTCATTCACTTTGATGTGAATGAACTGCCCCGGTTTGGCTGCTCTGGCAGTGAGTGGAAGTTCCAGCTGCATGCGCCAGATTTCCGGTCCCACTTGCTCATGGAGCATGATGGTTCCTTTTTCAACAAATCCTGCCATGTTATTTCTCCTTCACATAGTCCTGAATGGCTTCTACATGATGTTCGCTGCCGGAGGAGGCCATGACGCGAAGAACTTCTTTGGCGGTATCCAAGGAAGTGATGCATGGGATAGCCAGTTCTACGGCGATACGGCGCAGGTCGTAGCCTTCCTGTTCAATCTGGCTGCCGTAGGAAATGGTATTCAGCACCATATCTACTTTGCCGGATTTCAGATATTTCTCGCAGTTTTCGCCTTTTTCGTGAATCTTCTTGATCACTTCTACCGGGATGCCGAGGCTTTCGAAATAGGAGCCGGTGCCGGAGGTACAAATCAGGTGATAACCCAATTCTACGAAGCCTTTTGCCAGTTCAGCTGTTTCCGGTTTATCTCTATCGCTGACAGTGATGAGAACGTTGCCACCAGCCGGTACCATGAGATGAGCGGCTACAACGGCTTTGTACAGAGCTTCCTGGTAGGTGTGACCAATGCCCATGACTTCGCCGGTGGATTTCATTTCCGGTCCCAGTTTGATTTCTACCAGGCCCAGTTTGGAGAAGGAGAATACAGGTGCTTTGATAGCTACATAGCCTTTATCCGGTACGAGCCCCAGCGGGAGGCCGGTTTCTTTCAAAGATTCACCCAGTGCCACACGGGTAGCGTATTCGACCATGTTGATACCTGTGATTTTGCTCATGAATGGAACGGTACGGCTGGCTCTTGGGTTTACTTCGATGACGTATACTTTGTTCTTTACTACGATGAACTGGATATTGACCAAACCTTTGACATTCATAGCACGAGCGATGTCTCTGGTGTAGTTGGTCAAGGTTTCGATGATTTCCTGAGACAGGTGCTGCGGTGGATATACGGCGATGGAGTCACCGGAGTGAACGCCGGAACGTTCGATCTGTTCCATAATGCCAGGGATGCACACGTCAATGCCATCGGAAATGGCATCCACTTCCACTTCACGGCCTACCATGTACTGGTCGATGAGGACTGGATGTTCATGGGAAGCCACAACGGCTTCTTTCAGGTACTGACGAAGTTCTGCCTGGTCATAGACAATCTGCATAGCACGGCCACCCAATACGTAGGACGGACGAACGATGAGTGGATATTCCAGTTCTTCGGTCTTTGCCATAGCTTCTTCGACGCTTTCAACCAAGCAGCCTTTCGGGCGAGCAATGCCCAACTGGCCCATCAAAGTATCGAAACGTTCACGGTCTTCTGCCATGTCGATGGATTCATTGGAAGAACCAATGATGCGGATGCCACGTTTTGCCATGGGGGTAGCCAGGTTGATCGCGGTCTGGCCGCCGAACTGGCAAATAACGCCTTCCGGTTTTTCCTTGTCGATGATTTCCAATACGTCCTGTTCTGTCAGTGGTTCGAAATACAGGGAGTCGGAGGTATCAAAGTCGGTAGAAACGGTTTCCGGGTTGTTGTTGATGACGATGGATTTCTTGCCTGCTTTACGGAGAGCCCAGGAAGCATGAACGGAGCAGTAATCGAATTCAATGCCCTGACCAATGCGGATTGGACCGGAACCGAAAACTACTACAGAGCCTTTACCCTGGGGTTTCACTTCATCTTCTGCACCATAGGTGGAGTAGTAGTATGGAGTATGAGCTTCAAATTCAGCAGCGCAGGTGTCAACCATCTTGAAATCCGGATGGAAATTGAGTTTCTTCTTGAAGTTTTCTACATCTTTCGGTGTCACTTCAGCGAAATGAGCGATGGCTTCATCAGGCATCTGAATGCGTTTGGCTGCTTTCAGTGTTTCTTCTGTGAGACCTTCCTTCATGAGACGGCGTTCCATGAAGATGATGTTCTGAATCTTGTAAATGAAGAATAAATCAATCTTGGTGATGCGGTTGATTTCTTCTGGTTCAATGCCGCGGCGGAGTGCTTCAGCCACAACGAAGATTCTTTCATTATCGATACGTTTCAGCAGGCAGCGAATATCATAGAGGGACTGTCCATCCAATTTCTTCAGGTGCAGGTATCCTTCACCCACTTCCAAAGAACGGAGTGCTTTCAGGAGAGAACCTTCCAATGTGCGATCCAGGGCCATGACTTCGCCGGTGGCTTTCATCTGGGTACCGATTTCGCGGTCTGCCAGGGTGAATTTTTCAAATGGCCATCTTGGGAATTTGCATACCACATAGTCGATGGATGGTTCGAAACAAGCCTTGGTATTTCCTGTAATGGCATTGGTGATTTCGTCCAAGTGCATGCCCAGGGCAATCTTAGCTGCTACTTTCGCAATCGGGTAACCGGTGGCTTTGGATGCCAAAGCAGAAGAACGGCTGACACGAGGGTTTACTTCGATGACGTAGTACTGGTTGGTCTTGGTATCCAAGCCATACTGTACGTTACATCCCCCTTCGATTTGGAGGTAACGGATGATGTTCAGAGATGCGGTACGGAGCATCTGGTACTGGCCATCGGTCAGTGTCTGGGTCGGAGCCACAACGATGGAGTCGCCAGTGTGTACGCCTACAGGGTCAATATTTTCCATAGCGCAGACAATGATGCAGTTATCTGCTCCATCACGCATGACTTCAAATTCTACTTCTTTCCAACCAGCGATGCTGCGTTCTACCAGAATCTGGTTGATAGGAGACAGCTTAATGCCGCGGTTGGCGATTTCTTCCATTTCGTAACGGTCATGGGCAATACCGCCGCCGGTGCCGCCTAAAGTGTAAGCCGGACGAATGATGACCGGATAGCCGATGCTATCAGCAAATGCCACTGCTTTGTCCAGTTCTTCAAAAATTTCAGATTCCGGCACTGGCTGATGGATTTCTTCCATGGCTTCTTTGAAGAGTTCACGATCTTCCGCATGTTTGATCGCATGAAGAGAGGAACCGAGCAGTTTTACACCGTATTCATCCAGAACCCCTGCATCAGAGAGCTGAACCGCCATATTGAGACCTACCTGACCGCCCAGGGTAGCCAGCAGGGCATCTGGACGTTCTTTCTTAATGACTTCTGTCACAAATGGCAGGGTAATTGGTTCGATATAGACACGGTCAGCGATATCTACGTCGGTCATGATGGTGGATGGGTTGCTGTTTACCAGGACTACTTCGACCCCTTCTTCACGAAGAGAACGGCAAGCCTGGGTACCTGCATAGTCAAATTCAGCCGCCTGTCCAATAACAATAGGACCAGAGCCGATGACAAGGACTTTCTTTACGTCTTTATTAATCATTTTTTGAATTCCTCCATGGCCTTGGTAAATTCAGTGAAGAGATAGAAATTATCCTTCGGTCCCGGAGAAGCTTCCGGATGATGCTGCACTGCCTGAATCGGAAGTGTCTTATGACGGATGCCTTCGATGGTGTTGTCATTTACGCTTCTGTGGGTGACTTCGATGCAATCAGGGAGATTTTCATCGGAAATGGCATAGCCGTGGTTCTGGCTGGTGATGTATACGCGGCCAGTTCTGAGGTCTTTGACTGGATGGTTGGCACCGCGGTGACCAAATGGCAGCTTAAAGGTATGACCGCCCAAAGCGGTTGCCAACATCTGGATACCCAGGCAAATACCGAAAATCGGTTTTTTGCCAATCAGTTTCTTTACTGTTTCCACTACATATGGCACGTCCTGCGGGTCCCCTGGTCCAGGAGAAAGGAAAATGCCGTCTGGATCATTGGCAAGCAGTTCTTCCGCAGAGGTATGAGCTGGGAAAACGTGAACGGTGCAATCATTAGCAGCCAGGGAAACCAGAATGTTTTTCTTCAGACCGCAGTCCAAGAGAGATACCTGGTATTTCCCTTCCCCATAGGTATAAGGATAAGCTGTGGTCACTCGTTCTACCTGGTCACGATGAAGCGGCTTTGCCAGTTGTTCTTTAATGAAATCTTCGCTTCTATCAGCGCTGACAATGATGGCTTTCATGACGCCCTGGGTACGAACCATGCGAGTCACCGCACGGGTATCTACATTGTACAGGCACGGTACATGGTATCTTTCAATGAAATCGGTGATTTTTTCCTTGCATTCCCAGTTGGACGGATGGTCCGCAATCTGGTCCAGAACAAAACCAGCAGCGGCTGGTTTTCTATTCTGCATGAAAAGATCATTGGCACCGTAGTTCCCAATCAGCGGGTAGGTCAGTGTGAGAATCTGTCCTTCATAGGAAGGGTCAGTGAAACATTCCTGGTAGCCGGTCATGCCGGTGTTAAATACCAGTTCGCCCAGACCTTCGACGGAACCTAAGAGGTCCCCTTCAAAGCGAGCGCCATTTTCCAAAATCAAGAGGCCTTTCATGAGAGCACCTTTCCTTCTTTCATTACAATCTCTCCATCCACGATAGTCATGACAGCTTTCCCTTTCAGGGTGACGCCTTCATAAGGAGTGAAGAGGGATTTGGTATACAGATCCTGTCCGTGGACAGTCCATTCTTTATTCGGGTCAATCAGAGTGATATCTGCTGCTTTGCCTTCTTCCAGAACACCGCCGTCGATACCGAGCAGTTTGGCCGGATTGACACTCATGAGTTCTACGATTTTATCGATAGAGAATCCATTCTGGTGGTACAGCACAGTCAGTGTAGAAGCCAGAGAAGTTTCCAATCCTGCGATGCCGTTTGGTGCGCAGTTGAAAGGTACATCCTTTTCTTCATTGCAGTGCGGTGCATGGTCAGTCATGATGGCATCGATGGTGCCATCTTTGAGGCCTTCGATGAGGGCTTCTCTATCATCTTCGGTACGGATTGGCGGAGCCATCTTGAAAGCCGATTCGTAATGTTTCAACCATTCATCTGTGAAATACAGGTGCTGCGCGGTCACTTCGGTGGAGCAGTTCACGCCCTTGGCCTTGGCCTGACGAATCAGGTCTACTGCTTTGCCGCTGGATACGTGAGCAATATGGATATGGCAGCCAGTCAATTCAGACAGGAGCAGGTCACGAGCAACTGCAATATTTTCCCCTGCCGCCGGACGTCCAGTGACGCCCATAGCATAGGATACTTTGCCTTCGTTCATGAAACCGCCACCGCACATGGTCATATCTTCTGCATGGTCAATCACCATTTTGCCCAGCTGGTCAGCGTATTCCATAGCGCGGCGCATGAAATTGGCGCTTTCTACATAGTGTCCGTCATCGGAGAAAGCTACAGCCCCTTCGGCAGCCATGTCGCCCATTTCAGAAAGTTGCTTGCCTTCCAAATTCTTGGAAACAGAACCAATGACGCTGACTTTTACCACTGCGGTTTCTTCTACGCGATGCTGCACGTCACGAAGAACGGCTGCGTTATCAATGACCGGTTTGGTATTCGCCATAGTAGCTACGTGGGTTACCCCGCCAGCAGCAGCGGCCTGAGTACCGGTGTGAATATCTTCTTTTGCTTCCTGTCCTGGTTCACGGAGATGGACATGCATATCGATGAGACCTGGTGTCACAAAGAGACCGGTGGCATCGATTTCTTCTACATTTCCACCAAAAGGAATGACAGTATCACCGATAGAAATAATTTTTCCATCATCAATCAGAATATCTGCCACTTCATGCTGCCCCTTAGCAGGGTTTACGATCGTACCATTTTTAATTAAGAGCATCGATATTTCCCTCCGTCAGTGTCAAATATTCCAGGGCCATACGCACAGCGACCCCATTTCTTACTTCTTCCTGAATCCAGGATGCTTCATCATAAGCCACGTCATAACCGATTTCGATGCCGCGGTTCATCGGGCCTGGATGGATGATGGCTACATCTGGTTTGCACAGAGCCAACCGTTTCTTATTGATTCCCCAAAGACGAGCATATTCTCTAGTGGTCGGAATGAAACCAGCCGCAGCTCTTTCCAGCTGGATACGAAGCACATTGATAGCGTCCGCATCTTTCAGTGCGGTTTCCAAATCATCATCTACGATGCAGCCCATGGCTTCCAGTTCCTTCGGGACCAATGTACGGGGGCCAACCAGGTGTACTTCAGCACCGAGCTTCGTGAATCCGATGATATCACTTCTTGCTACACGAGAATGGAGTACATCACCGATGATGACATATTTCATTCCCTTGATATTCTTTCCTGCTTCCTTTAAAGTGAAGAGTTCCAACAGTGCCTGGCTCGGATGAGCGTGGGCACCGTCCCCAGCGTTCAGTACGACCGGAACCTTAACCTTCGGGCTCATGACCTTAGACGCAAAAAGAGCAGCCCCTTCCGAAGAATCACGAATAATCACTGCATCCACTCCCATAGCGGAAACGGTAAGCAATGTATCTCTCATGCTTTCGCCCTTCGTCATCGAGCTGCCACTCTTTGTAATATTGATAACATCGGCTCCCAAATATTTGCCGGCCAACTCGAAAGAACTACGAGTTCTGGTAGATGCTTCGGAAAACACTGTCACAATGGATTTTCCCTTAAGGAAATCTCTCTTCTTATTTTCGGACAACACAATTTTTTTCATGTGTTTGGCTACTTCGAGGATCCGTTCAATCTCTTCGGCTGTGAAATCAGCAAGCCCAAGAACAGAACGTCCTTTGAGTGAAATCGTGCTCATGCCGGCCTCCTTGAATTTACACTATGATTGTTTGTATTAGTTGCTGGTTGTTAGTTGTTGGTTGTTTAGACGACTACCAAACAACCAACAACTAACAACCAACAACATAAATATACAAAAAATATCATAAAATTAGTTATCTCTATAATAATAAAGGCTTACACGCATTTTTTCAATAGGAAGATGAATTATTTTTTGATTAACGATATTTTGGGTGACTGGTGACTAGTGACTCGTGACTGAGATTTGGAATTAGTAGCTAGGGATTAGGCCCTGGGGATTAGGTACCGAGTCCGCTTACATCATGTTCCCCATGAAACATAATACTAAAGGTTATTATTCTTCTGATTTCTTCCATTAAACATATTATGCTTACCGAAAACGTCAAGGTTAAAAGGGGTATATAGGCTTATATGCTCTAGTTTTATATGATAGCAAGTCCATCAAATACACCAATAGATATAAACGATTTCATCATATCATCATTTCGGTCATATTAGTACGAAATGATGATATGAAACTGGATGTGTAGGAGAGTGGAGAAATCTCTAAGCACCAGCTGGAAAGGCTAGATGACACATATTTCCTAATCCCCAATCCCTAGGGCCTAGCTACTAATCCCCAAATACTCCCCCAGTCACTAACAATTATAATGCGGCACTTCTAAATTTTGTGTGCCACCACCACTTCTCACTTCTCACTTCTAACTTCTAACTGCTTTTATTCCGCTAACCGTCTCGCCTCATCAATCACCTTCGCGAAGGCCGCCGGTATTTCCTTTTCCGTTAAATGCTCTCCCAAGGCCCGGCCGATGATGACGCCTTTATTTCCATACAGCCACGCGAAGTAATAAAATTCCAAGGCCTTCTCATCCCGCGGATTGATATTTTTCAATTTCTTTGGCGGATAGAATCCTTTGGGCACGCCCAATTTCGTTCCTGCTTTCTTAATAAGAGCCGAATTGACCGTGTCGCCCGTTTCTTCTATATCAGCAATGACATCATCCAGCACGCGGCGGCTACCAGCGGACAAACAGGCTTTCACCACATCCATCTCGTAACATATATAATCAGTATAAAATATGTAAGGTGCTTTTGGCCCTTCCCCCATCACATCCCGGTCATAGAGGCACACCACAGGGATATGGAACCGACGAATCAACTGGGCAATCTTAGAAATAGAACTTTCACCCCGGGCATTGATGAGACAAATCCCGTGATAATCCAGATGCACTCCTAAAGTTTTGGCAAAATAGCCAAAAGACCCATACTCGGTTTCCCCTTCCACTAAAATGGTACACCGAGAATACAGGGCTTCTTTCACCTCAGGAAAATGCATGATCAGGTGCTTCTCTATTTCACTTGAAAACCGGAACGAAGACCCGCACGCAGCCTGAACCCGATTCTTCTCATCCCAATACATACGAATGATTTGCCGATAATCATTAACCAGCGCATCGGTGGAATGGGTCACCACGAAAAGCTGCCCATCCAACCCATCGACCCCCAGCACCGCCTGCACCAAGTGCAAGAAAAAAGGCTCCTGGTTATTCAATATGGCTCGCACAAAAGCCAAAATAGCCCGCTGCAAGTAGGGATGCAAATGGAGCTCCGGCTCATCAATGCTGACCAGCATAGTAAGGAACCGCCGCCCTTTGGTATCGGTGGTGATCATATTTTCAAAAGAAATAGCCTTGCTTTCCTTCTTCTCCTTCATCTTTGCCAAAAGGACTACCCCAATGGCAACGATCAGTCGATGGGCAAAATGGCTGGCACTCCCGCCCTGGGACGCACCAAAAATGGCATGAAAGAAATCCAGCGACGCCTGCTTCGGATTGTCTCGAGGAAGTACTACATGAAACCCGTGGGTATTCATCCGCTTCTCCACAGTATCCACCATTTCTTCCCCACAAGAGAAATACGCCTGAAAGAGCTCAATCACCTGGGTCACCAACCGATCAGTCAGCATATTTCTAGGCACCTCAAAAAGGCCGAAATCCATGTAAAACAAGCATCGCATATACTCCAGCGGCAACGCCTCTCCGCTATCGGCATCAAAAAGCCGAGGCACCACCTCCTGCACATGCTGCACCAAGTGCAAATGGATTTCCTCCTTCACTCCTTCCTCCGCCAGAGTCATCCGTATTTCAATGGGCTCATCGGCGTCAAGGAAATCTTTCTCCCGGAATCCTTCTCCGTGGGTAATACCTTTCAGTAATTTCAGTAAATTACTTTTGCCGATATTATTGTCCCCCACCACATAATTCACCCGGCTGTCGAAATGGAAATCCACTTGCTGGAACGTGCGGTAATTCTTGATTTGCATCGTAGAAATATACATTCTATCACCTCATCAAAAGCCTCGTGGCATCAACAAAGCTAAGCAGCGCATTTCTAATTATTTTCTTTATTATAGCATGATATAGAAAGCCATGAAATGCGATAGTCCCCATAGAAAATTGATTTTCCCATGTATCTTTTCCGTACTTTCCCAATCAAAAATCCCATCAGCGAACCTGCAACTGATCGCTGATGAGATTTTTGATTTCAATGTAAACTTTTTATACGGATTTTCTTCCCCCGCTTTGAATAAAATTAAGAACAATTCCAAATAACGATTAAATCAGTGTTTCCCTAGCAAGGAATATTTTGTTCTTTCGCTATTTGACGAATATATTCGACTGGTCGGTCTGTATTTTCCGCTATAAATTCTACAGACATGTGATTCTGCAACAAACGGACAATAATTTTCTTACCTTCCTCTGTACGTCCTTCTTCCAGACCTTCTGCACGACCCTCTACTCGCCCTTCTGCTCTACCTTCCAGGCGGCCATGATTGTAAATTCCTACGCTCAAGTTGCACATATCATCCAACTCCTTCATTTCATCGGCGTCAAAATCTACATGGTAAATAGTGGGTGCTCGTTAATTCGTTTTTTCAGAAATTAGTGCGTAATGCGAAGTGCGTAATGATGGAAGGGGCGCACAATTCATATAGCGCCCCAATACCCTCTTTATAAAAAAAGAAAACTCAGTGCAAAGGAATTGGACCAACATCGTATAAAAAGTGCATTATTCACTTGTGAATTTATGCAATTTTTCCGATAGACACAATCTACAAGAATTATCGAGCAGCCACCATATAATAATGCATGAGGCTAGAATCATATTTTCTAATTTCCAATTCCTAATCCCTAGCTACTAATCCCTAATCTCTTTCCAAGTCACCAGTCACAAGTCACTAGATTACTCATAATGCAATGCATCGATCGGATTCAGTTTTGCTGCTTTCTGGGCTGGATAGATGCCAAAGACCAGACCAATCATGACGGCGAAGAAGAAAGAACCCACAATCGGTGTCACTGTCACCAACGTTTTGAGAGAACTTACGTGAGGGATGAGCTGTGCCAAGCCAATGCCAAGGGCGACACCCAGGAATCCCCCTGCCAGGCTGACGGTGACCGATTCGATAAGGAATTGTACGATAATCATATGATAGGTAGCCCCCAGGGCTTTACGGATACCAATTTCTTTGGTTCGTTCCGTCACAGAAACAAGCATGATGTTCATGATGCCAATGCCCCCTACGAGGAGGGAAATAGCGGCAATGCTCCCCAGGAAGATAGTCAGTGTCTGGGTGGTAGATTCCATAGTTTTCAGCAGGTCCTGGGAGTTCTGGATGGAGAAGTCGTCTTCAGCACCTGTGGCAATGCGATGGCGCGTACGAAGAAGGTTGGTCACATCGGACTCGATTTGCGACAGGTCGTTGCTATTGTCGGAGGAAATCACGATATTGTTCACGTAGGTGATGTGAAGCATACGTTCCTGCACGGTGGTGAATGGACAGAGAATGCGGTCATCCTGGTCCATAAAAGAGTATCCTTTTTCTTCCAGAAGGCCAATGACAGTGAATGGATTGCCATTGATACGGATTTTCTGCCCAATCGGATCTTCTTCTCCAAAAAGTCCAGTGGCTACGGTTTTCCCGATTACCGCCACTCTAGCCCGGGCATTGTATTCTTTTTCTGTCCAGAATCGTCCTTCTTGGGCAGTCAAGTTAGAAAGAGTAGCGTAGTCAGTGGTGACACCGTATACGCGGGTGTTCCAGTTTTTATTTCCATTGACCACCAGGTAGCTGTTATTCACAACCGGTGCGGCATAGGAAATATTCGGTAAATTTTTGATGGCCATGTAATCTTTATACGTCAAAGTTTGCATAGAACCAGCCGCTGCCCTGACCCCTGGTTTTCTACCGGTCCCTGGGGTGACAGTGATGGTATTGGAGCCCAGGCTGGAAATATCGTTTTTGATGGAATTCTGCACCCCATAGCCAATGGACATGAGGGCAATCACCGCACCAACGCCGATGATAATCCCCAACATGGTCAGAAGGGATCGCATCTTGTTACTAACGATAGAACTCCACGCCATGAGCACACTTTCAAAATAGATATTGGTCATATAGTACCTCATCATTTCATACGAGTAGAGTAACCTATCATATAAAACCTCTTTCACTCAGTTAGCAGTTGACTACCTACTGCAAACTACCTACTGCCAACTTCCCTATAATGTCCTTACTAATATGTCCATCCGACAGAATGACGTGCCTGGTGGCGTAAGCCGCTACGTCGATTTCGTGGGTGACCAGGATGATGGTTTTTCCTTCTTTGTAAAGCCGAGAAAATATTTCCATCACTTCTCTGGTGGATTTGCTATCCAGGTTCCCGGTCGGTTCGTCTGCCATGATGATAGCCGGATCATTGATAAGGGCTCTGGCAATAGCCACGCGCTGCCGCTGGCCGCCGGACATTTCCGCTGGCATGTGATTCACCCGGTCCCCGAGGCCTACTGATTCCAACATGCGAGTGGCCCGTTCTTTCCGTTCGTTTTTAAACACATTGCCATAAATCATAGGCAGAATCACATTATCCAAAGCGGACAGCTTCGGGAGCAAGTTGAAACTTTGGAAAACAAATCCAATTTTCCTATTTCTGGTATAAGCCAGTTCGCTATCCCCCAAAGTTGCCACTTCATCGCCATCCAGTTTATAAGACCCACGGGTGGGACGGTCCAGACAACCGAGGATATTCATCAATGTGGACTTTCCTGCCCCGGAAGGTCCCATGATGGACACAAATTCCCCTTTGTGAATGGTCAGGTCAATTTTCGTCAGCACCGGCACTTCCTGTTTTCCGATGTAGTAACTTTTACCGATGTCCGTGAGCCGTATGACTTCGTCAGTGTCCTTTTCCTTTTTCTTCTCTTTCATTACATCGGTCCTCCTGGGCCATGGCGATTGTTCTTATTAGTCGGTGCGGCAGTCTTTTCCTGTGCCACCGTACCGCTCACTACGATCTGGTCGCCTTCCGAGAGACCACTGGTGATTTCTATTTCTTTATCCGTGGAAATACCGGTCTTCACATACGCTTTCTGCACATCATTGCCGGATTTCACATACACATAGGACCCTTCGGTATCGCTGCGAATGGCTGTCACCGGTACGGTCAGTGCATTTTCGCTTTCTCTGCCTTTGATGGTAGCGCGAGCGGTCATAGAAGGATAGAGACCATCCAATTCATCTTTGTTGATATCTACATACACCGTGTAGTACACCACGGAGCTGGAGGAACTGCTGGAAGAAGAACTGGAAGAGTACTGTTTCTTAGAAATATTGGAAACCACCCCGTGGAAAGTTTTATTCGGGTAAGCGTCGACCGTAAATTCTACGCCCTGTCCCAATGCCACTTCGCCGATATCGGTTTCATCTACCAGAAGTTCAATCCGCATTTCCGAAAGGTCAGCTACGGACACGATGACCATCTGACTGGACAGGCCCTGGGAGACCGTTTCCCCTTCTTTCATAGGTTCGCCGATGACGGTACCATCCATTGGAGACGTAATGACCGTATCATTGACATCTGCCTGGGCTTTGTCATAGGCAGCCTGGGCATTCTGGTATTCCAAGCGGGCATTATCCATTTCCTGGTAAGAAATAGCACCCTGTTCATAGAGGCGATTCAGTCTGTCGTAATAGGACTCTTTATTGGCCAAGGTATTCTGGGTCTGCTTCATGGTAGAAGTCAGTGCCTTCGATTCGATCATGGCCAATACCTGTCCTTTGGTGACCTGTTCATTCTGCTTCACGTACACTTTTTCCAATGTGCCGGACGCAGTGGCAGAGAGGTCGACACTATTCACCGGTTCGATAGTCCCAGTGGCATCGATGGATAAGGAAATGGTGTCTCTCTTCACGCTTCCTAAGGTATAGCTTTCTTTTTTCTCCTGGTGCGCCTGCTGATACCAATAGTATCCCCCACCAAGCGCTATCAGGAGCACAATGATAATGGCAACTAAAACTTTCTTCCCCATATCATCGCCTCCTTATGTTCCTGTAATAAAATATACATGTTACGAATAATTTCATTATAGCACAAGCAGAATCCCTTTGTGACAATTAGATTTGCAAAGGGGTATTATTGTGCTACTTCCATTTGAGGCACTCATTATCCATACCGCTAGACAAAAGGTTGTTATTCTACTGATTTCATTTATTTCACAACACAAAAATACCGCTACCATCAAGGTTATAAAAGGTTACATACAATTCGTATTAACCTTTTGTAACCTTGACAGCAGCGATATCTTTTATTTGTAATATAGCGTAATCAGTAGAATAAATAACCTTTATCCAATCGGTATACCTGCCAAATGACTCACACGAAGTCAGCAGAATAATAACCTTCTCACTGAAATTTTAAATGACAAATGCACTAAGCCGCATCCATCAATTACAAATCTTCATACAGCGGATATTTCACGCACAGCGCATGAACGCGTTTCGCACAATCTGCTTTAACAGCTGCATCTTCTGGATTCTTCACTACAGCGGAGATGATGTCTGCCACTTCTTTGAAGTCTGCTTCTTTGAAACCTCTGGTGGTCAGAGCCGGGGAGCCGAGGCGAATACCACTGGTAACAAATGGAGACAGGGTTTCAAATGGAATGGTATTTCTATTGGCAGTGATGCCGATTTCATCCAGAACGGTCTGAGCCACTTTACCGGTGATGCCGATGGCTTTCATATCAGCCAGGAGGACGTGGGTATCGGTGCCGCCGGAAACGACGCGGATGCCATTCTTCTGCAGTTCATCGGACAGAACTTTTTCATTGGCTTTGATCTGTTTTGCATACTGTTTGAAATCATCAGACAGGTCTTCGCCGAATGCTACAGCCTTGGCAGCAATGACGTGCATCAGCGGGCCACCCTGCATGCCAGGGAATACAGCTTTGTCGATGGCTTTGCCATACTGTTCTTTGCACATGATGATGCCGCCTCTCGGACCACGAAGGGTCTTATGGGTGGTGGTGGTGACAATGTCAGCCCACGGCACCGGGCTCGGATATTCACCGCCTGCCACGAGGCCTGCGAAATGTGCCATGTCGACCATGAAGAGAGCTCCTACTTCATGAGCAATAGCAGCGATTCTTTCAAAGTCGATGATTCTGGAATAGGCACTGGTACCACCGATGATGAGTTTCGGCTGTACTTCTTTAGCGGTCTTTTCCATAGCTTCGTAGTCCAGAAGTTCATCTTCTTTTCTAACGCCGTAAGGAACTACATTGAAATAGTTACCAGAAATATTGACTGGGCTGCCATGAGACAGATGTCCCCCATCGGTGAGGTTCATGCCCATCATGGTATCGCCTGGTTTCAGAAGACCATAGTATACAGCAAAGTTAGCCTGGGAACCGGAATGGGGCTGTACATTCACATGTTCTGCTCCAAACAGATCTTTTGCTCTGTCGATAGCCAGTTGTTCTACCTTATCTACAAATTCGCAGCCGCCGTAGTATCTCTTTCCCGGATAGCCTTCCGCGTACTTGTTGGTCAGTACACTTCCCTGTGCTTCCATAACAGCATAGCTGACAATGTTTTCGGAAGCGATCATTTCCAGTTTGTTTCTCTGACGATTCAGTTCTTCCTGAATGGCCTCATAGACGGCCTTATCTTCTTTTAAATGCTGCATTATAATCTCCCTTTCTGCTCTCCAATACATTTAAAAACAGGGATTAGTATCTAGGGATTAGGAAATAAACCTCATCCTGAAATACTAATGTGTCCACTATTTTCATTTCAATACTATAGCCAACGTATATCTCATTTCATAAATATACATTTTTTTGACTATATACGAGTACATTGTACCATAATGCATCTGTTTTGGAAATAGAATTATCGACTGAAAACATAGCACATCGTTTCATAGAAATCATTTCATATGCCAGCACCATCGACACAGTTAGAAGTGAGAAGTTAGAAGTGAGAAATGAATGTAGCGGCGCACAAGTAAAAAAGCGCCGCGAAGATTTTATGTTTCTTCATCGGAAACACGTTCTTACTAACATAAAAAGAGCTTAAGACTCTTTCGTCCTAAGCTCTTCATTGAGTTCTGTTTCATTCAGATGTATTACGTGATATAGTATAGCACAACATATGATGAAATACCAGTCTTTGATTGTGGAAAAATGTAATCCCCAAAAGGTTAGCCCTTCGGGCAGGTTATAAAGCAATGTCATTAAGTTAAGGATTTGCGTTGGTAGGTATGATTCCGCTAGAGATTATAGGTTACTCAGGTTGCTCAAGTTGCTAAAGTTTCTCACGTTTCTCAAATGAGTTGATAGACACTGGCGTTATCATCTCATTTAAGACCTCCTAGAACCTTTAGTACCCTTAGAACCTTCAGAACCTTTTTTCTAGAACAGAATTATCGCATATCTCGCTTAACTTAACAGCATTAGGCTATAAAGGATTATATAAGGTATGTGCTTACCGCAGTTTCATAACCTTATATAACCTCGACTCCACCCATCTCATATACCAATGACTCAATCTTCCCGCGAATAATGCGCTCTTTCTCCCCCGATCAGCGGCGGACGGGTCCGTGCGGCTACCACAAGGGCTTCCCCGATGTGATTGTTTGCCAGTCGTACCGGTACAGCCACCCGCTTCAGGTGCATGCCAATCATGGTGAGACCGATGTCCAGGCCGCCGTCGGCTTTGATTTCTTCTACTGCAATGGGGTCCTGGAAATGATAGAACGCATTGGTAGAAAAAGCACCGCCTGCATGGAGCCAGGGCACCACAGTTACTTCCTGGTAACCCCGTTTTTCTGCTTCTTCTCGTTCCATGATGAGTGCTCGGTTCAGATGTTCACAGCACTGGAACGCCAGGTGGAGTCCTTTTTCTTTGGCCACTTCCATAAGGGTCGTCACCACAGCGGTTCCCACTTCATAGGAGCTGTCTTTTCCGATCCGTCCCCCACGGATTTCACTAGAAGAACCGCCAATGACCAAAAGGTTTCCTTTTCTAAACTGCGCGATATCGCACAATTCTTCCAAGGCTTTGCGAGCCTGTTCTTTCAAATCTTCGTACATATGACTCAATCTCTTTCATGTTCAATACTTTTAATTGGGTATGATTCCATATGGACAATAGGTTGCTCACGTTTCTCAGGTTTCTAAGGTTGCTCACGTTTCTCGAATGTGCCGAAGAACCTAGGGAAACGCTGATTTAATCAAAGAATAATTCCAAATAACGATTAAATCAGTGTTTCCCTAGCGTTATCATCTCATTCAGGGAACCTGAGAAACTTGAGTAGCCTGAGAATCCTGAGCAACTTTTATCATCAGAAATCATCCCATATTTCGCTTAACTTAATTTTCCTCTTCAATAGCAGCAATTTTGCCAATGCGACGTGCGTGACGTCCTCCTTCAAACGGAGTTTTCAAGAATTCATCGAGAATAAATTCTGCCAAACCAGGTCCCACTACGCGAGCGCCCATGGTCATCACATTGGCATCGTTATGGGCACGGGTGAAATGGGCAGAGAAGGTATCCCCACAAAGGGCAGCACGAATGCCCTTCATTTTATTGGCAGCAATGCACATACCAATGCCGGTACCACAAATAAGAACCCCATAGGTCACTTCTCCCTGCTGTACCAGCTTGCAAGCCTTTACAGCATAATCTGGATAATCACAAGATTCTGTGCTATCGGTTCCGCAATCGATGTATTCCACCTTTTCTTCATCCAGATGTTTCTTCAATGCTTCCTTCAATTCATATCCACCGTGATCACTGGCAATGGCAATTTTCATGATATTCTCCCTTCATAACAAGAAGAAAAACAAATATAATTATCTAATATCAGTATACAACAGAGAATAAAAAAAAGAAACTGGAACCCTCTTTGACAACAAAGTATTCCAGTTTTCTTTTTAGGAACATTTCAAAATTTGGAAATTCTGGCTTTCCTTAGAAAGCTGGAACATCAATTTCTGCATATGAGTTTCGTTGAGATTTCCCAGAATGGTTAAATCAAACGTAACGGTTTGGGCGGCTTTATCAAAGCCAAGCAATTCCATGTACTTCATATTGTATCCGTAATCGCCTACCATACTTAAAATGCTGCTCATAGCATTGGGATGATCCGGTCTAGTCAGACGAGCCACCACTTGCTTACAATCTGCAGGAATGGTCACATGTTCCACCAATTTGGCAAATAATTCCGGATTCCAATCAAAAAGCATGCCATACTGATACATACGGCTAGTTTCCATAATCTTGCGAATGACAGAAATATATTCCGCCTTGCGGTCTTCCGGAATCGTTTCGGATAACCTGCTAATGATAGCCTGCTCACGGTCGGCACGATATACATTGGTCTCCCCCGCTTCCTGCTTTGCTTCTGCTACCATTTGGGAACAATCCAATCGTTCCATTAAAAGTTCCCGAATTTTGGGATCAATGGCATCAATTTTTTTGCGGACATCTTCTAACTTCATGTATATCATCCTTTCCCTACATCAATGCAATCAAGTTAAGAATTGGCGTTAGTAGGTATGACTTCCATTGAGATTACAGGTTACTCAGGTTGCTTACGTTTCTCAGGTTTCTCGAATGAGATAATAACACTAGCCTTTATTGGCACATTCGAGAAGCATAAAAAGCCTTAGCAACTTGAGTAACCTGAGCCCCCTGTAATCGTAAAGGGAATCATACCAGCTAACTCAAATTCTTAATTTACTACCATTGCTACGCACTTCGCATTACACATTCAAACCACTATCGTTCTTCCACGATAATATGATACCCCGATGCTTTGGTCAGTCGGTTCATAATGGCAAGACCCAATCCTTTGGTATCGGTGCCTTCCCCAATGATGCGATCCACTGGATGCTTATTGAAATAAAGCAATCCAGAGAATAGGTTATGGGCAAAGCTTTCTTTATCTTCCCGTTTTCCCCAGATGAAGAGAGGAAGTCCTTTCGGAAGAAGGGCTGCTGTTTCTTCACTGACGAAGAAGCCATAGGTTGCATCGGTTTTCTTTGCAAAGGACAGGATTTCTTCTACAGTTTTCTCCGTATTTCCTGTATACACCGTCAGTGGTGCCGAAGGAGCATAGTGACGATATTTCATGCCCGGTGCTTTCGGATGGCTATCGGAAGAAGCCAGTGCGCTATCCACCGTAGTCGGTGCAATAGCAGAAAGCATTTCCAAGGTCACCCCGCCGGGGCGATAAATGACGATTTGATTTCCTTCCAGGCCAATCACCGTAGACTCCAATCCAATCTGGCAAGGTCCGCCATCGATGACCGCTTGGATACGACCATCCATATCGTGGAGCACATCGTCCGCCGTGGTTGGACTGGGGCGGGTGGAAATATTGGCACTGGGCCCTGCGATGGGAACACCGGCAGCCCGAATCAAAGCCCGTGTGGCTTCACTTCGAGGACAACGAATGGCAATCGTTTGAAGTCCTCCAGAGGTTTCCATGGGGATGATATCCTTTTTCGGAAATACAATGGTGAGCGGTCCCGGCCAGAATGTTTCCATCAGCTTTTCTGCCAATGGGCTCACCGTATCTACATATTTCCCCACTTCCGAAGGATCTGCCACGTGGACAATGAGAGGATTGTCTGAAGGACGACCCTTAGCAGCGTAAATCTTCTTCGCCGCGCTGCCATCCAGCGCATTGCCCCCTAAACCATAGACCGTTTCGGTCGGAAAGGCCACCAGGCCGCCTTCTCGGATAATGCGGCCCAGTTCATATACTTTATTTTTATAATACTCTTCGTTGACTGCAACTTTTTCAGTAACCATAGCAAACTCCATACACCGCTTGTGCATCACTATCAATGAAAATGTTACGAAACCAAGTAACTAGGGATTAGGGATTAGGGATTAGGGATTAGAACGTCATTTCCTAACCTCTAGAGACCATATTGTTAAGTTAAGTGAAATAGGCTGTGATTCCTTTCGCGCCAAAAGTTCTAAGGGTTCTAAAGGTACTGAAGGTTCTAAGGGCCCCCGAATGAGATGATAACGCTTACATCTATCGACTCATTCGAGAACCTTGAGAACCCTCAGAACCTTTAGTACCATTAGAACCTTTGCGGCGAAAAGAATCGTACCAACTAACTCAAAGTCTTAACTTAGGAGCGTTTTCCTAGGGCCCAGTTACTAATCCCTAATCACCTATTTTCTTACAATATATCGCCCGTTCAATGTCGCCGTAGTCTTTGATCACTTCAAAATCTTCAAATTGACCGGTGGCTTTGAATAACTCCAGAATCGGTTCCCACTGGTGGATACCAAATTCCATGGCCAGGAATCCGCCGGGCTTCAAATGGTCTGCTGCTTTTTCTGCCAGTTGGCGATAGAATATGAGACCATCGTCTCCCCCATCGAGAGCCAGCATAGGTTCGCTCTTCACTTCCTGTGCCAAACCAGCGATGTCTTTGCTGGGGATATAAGGCGGATTGGTGAGAATCCCATCATAAAGCGTATCAGCCGGCAGGGCATCCACGTAATCCCCTTCCAGCCAAGTCGCCCGGTCAGCCAGTTTCAGCTGCTCTCCATTCTCCTTGGCCACTTCCAAAGCTTTGGGAGAAATATCGACCCCCACCCCTTTGGCTTCTTTGCAATAATAGAGGAAACTCAAAAGAATGGCACCGCTGCCAGTCCCCAAGTCAGCCACCTGAATATCCGGATCCCCCCGATGGTACTGAATGACTTTCTCCAACCACGTTTCTGTATCAGGCCGAGGAATGAGCACATTTTCATTCACATGAAAGGTGAGCCCCATGAAATCCTTTTCCCCAATGATAGCGGCAGTGGAAATGCCTTTCACCCGTTTTTGGATATAGCTTTTGAACTGCGCCAATTCCTCTGGATTCACAATCTGCTCGAAATCGGTATAGAGGAAAATACGCTGTTTCTTCAGCACATGGGACAACAGCAATTCCACATCCAACCGCGGGTCCTCGATATGGTGATTTTTGAAATACTGGGTGGTCCAGTCAATTAATTTTTTGATGGTCCAGATGGTATTACCGGCCATTGTTCTCACTCGCTTTCATGCGACGTGCCAAATCTTCTTCCATCAGACGGTCCAAGATGGCATCCATATTTCCATTCATGAAATCGTCCAGCTGGTAAATACTCATATTGATGCGATGGTCTGTCACACGGCCCTGTGGAAAATTGTAAGTCCGGATACGTTCCGAACGATCCCCACTGCCGACCTGATTTTTACGGTCTGCCGCTTCCTTGCTCTGAGATTCTCGGAGGGCCTGGTCATAGAGACGGGATTTCAAAATCTGTAGTGCCTTTTCCTTGTTCTGCCGCTGGCTACGTTCATTCTGGCAAGTGACCACCATGCCAGTCGGCAAATGGGTCAGACGAATAGCAGAAGAGGTCTTATTGATATGCTGACCGCCCGCACCAGAAGAACGGTACACATCGATGCGAAGGTCTTCTCTTCTCACTTCGATATCCACATCGGCCGCTTCCGGGAGCACTGCCACGGTGACAGCCGACGTATGGACACGGCCCTGGCTTTCTGTTTCCGGAATACGCTGCACGCGATGAACACCACTTTCAAACTTCAGAATAGAGTACGCATTCTTTCCATCGATGGTACAAGTCACTTCCTTGAAACCGCCCAAGTCCGTTTCGTTCGCATCAGCGATTTCTACCTTCCAGCCCTTCCGTTCTGCAAATTTCAAGTACATCTTCAAAAGGTCAGCTGCAAAAAGGGCTGCTTCCTCGCCGCCGGTACCCGCACGAATTTCCAAAATGACATTCTTCCCATCATTGGGGTCCTTCGGAATCAGCATCTTATGGATTTCCAAATCCAGAGCGGCCTTTTTCTCTTCCGCATCCTTCATTTCTTCCTTGGCCAAATCATGCAAATCCGCCTGGGATTTATCTTCCAGGATTTCCAAAGCATCTTTGATTTCCTGGCAGGCTTCTTTGTATTCTCTATATTTAAATACAATTTCTCCTAAATCGGAATGTTCCTTCGAGAGAGCTCTCCACTTATTCTGGTCCGCAATGACAGACGGGTCACTGAGCTGGTCCTCTAAAGTAATATATCTGGCTTCCATGCCGTCAAGTTTACTGGTTTGCATAATGTATCATAATTCTCCTATCGATAAAAAGTTAGAAGTGAGAAGTTAGAAGTGAGAAATGATGGTGGCGGCGCACGGCTTATAAAGCACCGCCTTTATATTTCTATGTACTAACAACTCTATCTTTTCTAGTATATCATGAAATAAGTAAAAATGAAAAACGGCCTTTGTATCGGTGACTCGTGACTGGTGGACTAGTCACGAGTCACCAGTCTACCAGTCACTGTCTTACGAGCAAATAAAAAACAGGGCCTCGGCCCTGTTCCTTATTCTGCTGTTTTTCCGTAACGTTTGTTGAACTTTTCGATACGGCCACGAGCCTTACCGAAACGCTGCTGTCCTGTATAGAACGGATGGGATTTGCTGCTGATATCAATATTGATCAGCGGGTATTCGTTACCATCTTCCCATTTTACAGTCTGGTTGGAAGTTGCTGTAGAACGGGTCAGGAAAGAGTAGTCAGCACCGATATCGCGGAAAACGACTGGATGATAATCCGGATGAATTCCCTTCTTCACTTGTTGCACCTCATTTCAACTACATAGATAATTCTTTGCTATTATAACAAACGGTATCACAGATTGCAAGAAGATTTTTCCTTTTTCTTGGAAATAGTAACTATGCGTGGGTATCTAGGGATTGGTAGCTAGGCCCTAGGATTTAGGAAATAGTGACTCTTACGGTCACCGTCATTTCGACCGATGGGATTCGTGCTAGATGTCAATATCGTGTAGTTCAGTGCTATGTTGAACAAAAGTAGAGAAATCTCAAATCTCTAGCGAAGCAATATCCAACTGAATAGAACCGTAACGGGATATCTCAGTTATTTTCTTTCCCGCTACTGCTTTGAGATTTCTCCACTTCTGTCTAACATAGTACCGGACTACTCTGCTCTGCCATTTCGCACAAATCCCGTCGGTCGAAATGACGTTGATGGATAGCGACATTATTTCCTATCTAGCTACTAATCCCTTCCGAATCACCTACTCTCCTATGAAGAACTTTGTGCTCGTTCTATCACCTGCTGCACATACTGCGGCGACTGTCCTACGGCCTTCGCAATGGAATCGACAGACATATGCATTCCTACTAGATTCATAATAACAAACTGATTGGTTCTTTCCCTTCCTTCTTCTCGACCTTCCACTCGACCTTCTTCTCTTCCCTCTTCTCGACCTTCTTCTCTAAACTTTTTAAGTTCCATAGCCAATGTCATATATTCTCGCCTCGTTTCATCGTGTTTCTTTACGCGAACCACTTCTCTATCCAATTCCTTAACAAACTCTCCATGAGGTGCCTTCCCATCCACATACCGCAGAAAAGCCGCTATGTCCGGATCCAAAGCATCACTTTCTCCCTTGCTGTTCAAAAACAATTTTGTTGTTTGGTCACCAAGTTCCAATCCTTCTTTTTCTAAGCAGCGGTTGCGAAAAGTATACATGGGCAAGCCCTCTTGAAACGGATCAAAGGTACAAATAAAAATGATATACGTTGGATTGAGTTTATTATAAAGCTCACCCTTCTCCAATACTTCCATATCAATCATACCTTGATAATATCGAGTACGTTTAGCAAGTTCATCGTCAGTGCCATTGGTACATTGCATTTCAATATCAAAAATACGCCCTGTTTCGTCTTTCACATACACATCCAATCGAATTCCTTTGCTGTCATACCGAATATCGATAGATTTTTCAGAATCAGGAAATGTTATCTCCTGCACCTTGATATTGAGAATTTTTTCAATTAAATGCTTGCAAATTCGTTTATTTTGCATGACCTTCTGAAAGAGAAAATTATCCTGAATCGTCAATTCCTCCCAGGTTTTAATTCTTCCCACTGGCACCACCGTCCTTTCTTACCTGTATTGTAGCAAAAGAAATAAAAGAAAGCTAGGGAAAAGAAAAATGGTACCCCTTTTGCAGGAGTACCATTTCGTATCATCTAAATTCGTACCATTCTAATTCCCAGCTACTAATCCCTTTCGAGGCACTAGTCACCAGTCACGAGCTTCCCTACTTCTTCCAAAAACTTACTCTTCATCCGATACCCGATGATGCGGCCCTGTTCTTCTCCATCTTTATAAAGGATAAACGTCGGCACTCCCTGAAGGCCAAAACCTTCTGCCAGTTCTTCCATTTCATCCACTTCCATGCGAACCAGGCTCACTTTGCCTTTGAAATGTTCCTCTACGGCCTGAAACGCCGGTGCCATCACCTGGCAAGGGCGACACCACGCCGCCCAGAGATCCAAGAGTACATATCCCTTGGCGTCGGCGATATAGGTATCTAAATCTGCTTCTGAATGGATTTCATGAATCATAAATAGCCTCTTTCTAAAAAAATTGATCTAAAAGTTTCTCAAGTTTCTTAAGTTGCTAAGGTTGCTCAGGTTCCTTGAATGAGCCGATAAACACTAGCGTTATCATCTCATTCAGGGAACCTGAGAAACTTGAGAGTCCTGAGCAACCTGAGAAACTTTGTCACGAAAGGAATCATTACATATTTCGTTTAACTTAACAGCATTACCTTCCACCACTCCTAATTCCCAATTCCTAACTCCTAACTATTACATACCACTTCATCGACGATTTCCTTCATCTTATCCCCCTTCATCTGTTTATGGAAATACACTTTGTATCCCTCTTTAGACAAAGTATCAAAGAAAACCTTTGCACAATCGATTTTCAGATTTTCTTCCAGCGACAAGTCTTTTTCCGCCTTATCTTTAGTTTCCACGATAAGGTGCAATTCTTTCATTCCATTTTTCTTCTTCACGATATACATGAAATCCGGACTATAGGTGCTACCCGCAAAAGTAGGAATAGCGATGCTGCTTCTTGGGATTTTCCCATACACCACCACTTCCTCGATATCCCCAGACTTGATATTTTCAAGTTCCAAAGGAGAATCATAAGCCATGGAATCATAGAGATATTTGGCACAAGGCATGCCCTCCTCGAAGCGAATCCCAATCCGCCCCTGCTTGATTTCTGTATACGGTTTCCCCTGTTCATCAGAAAGGGCCGTCTTTTTATTTCTAGCGCCCGACATGGCATACCGGAAATGCCCCGCCAGATGTTTTGCCTTCCACAGGCGGAATGCCTCACAGAACCGAGCCGCCGATGCTTCATTGAAAAGCTTGGCGGAAATAGGTCCATGAGACATAGCATACCGATGAATCGCTCCATGAAGAACCGCCACAGGGATATTGGTCAAGCGAGCCAGACGAATCAAAAACTCCTTATAAGGAATCGCCCGTGAAATCGTATACTGTACCCCTGTTTCCTGCAAAAGCTGCACTGGTCCATCCACATCACCGCCCCGGATTCGACTCCGCTCACTGGTCATGACCACCTGACGCAGCACATGCTGGTGCTCCAAAATGTCATCCAGAATTCCATCCAGCTTATGATCCAATTCCCGGTCAAAAAAGAGCAAATAATTCCGATTCACCCTTTCCCAAAATTCCCGAAGCTCCTCATACACCGCCCGGCGAATCGCCACCGGATGCTCCGTTCTCTGATTCCTATCCTTCACCTTATCGCGGTCCACGCCCACATTGAATTCCGGATACTCATGATAGAAAGCATTTCTTTTAGAAGGGCTCACATTGTACTTATAATCCAGATACCCCTTTACAAGAAGTTCCGTAAAAAGCTGATTGGGGTCCATTTTCTTTTTAGCTGCCACCTTTTCGATGAAGGCCATAGAAATATGACTGGTCTCTGGCACATCCTCATTGATTTGGTCCACCAATTTCTGGGCAAAGTCCGCCTCTGTGAAATCCACAATATAATTCAGATAGAAAAGCTCATTGGAAATACGGTTGCCATACTCGTCCACAGGAAGTCTCAGCCCACGCCCCACCTCCTGGAGCTTGCTGATTTCACTGCCACTGGAACGCAATTTACAAATGGTAAATACATTGGGATTGTCCCAACCTTCCTTCAATGTCCACTTCGAGAAAAGGAAACGGCGCGTATTCCACGAACCATCGGGATGCTTGAAAGAAAGGAGCTCCTTCTTCCCATGGAGAATCTCATCCACCTCTTTGGCGATTGCCTCATCGCTATCACTATTATCCTGGGCGAAATACCCCGCATGACAAGCACTCAAATCCGCCAGACTCGCAGTAAGATACGCCTTATATTCTGATTCCTCATCAGACAAAGAATCTCTAGTGGCTATCATCTGCTCCCGGAGCAATGTCTCAAAGGATTGCAGCAGATAAGGCATTTTCCCCTCTTCATTTTTTCGATAAGAAGAAATATCATCTATGAAAAACAACGCCAGCGTCTTGATTTTATTCTTTCTACCAGAGAAATTTTCCCGTTCCGTCTCGAAATGACGTTGCAGCGCCAAACGCATCATCTGGTCCTGATACGAAGGCATCATGGCCGACACTTCCATCTCCATGCCAGTGCTCTTCTCTACCCCATTAGAAAATGACACACTGCTCCGCCCGATAGCAGTGACCGTGATCCCGTCCAAATCAGAACTGATGATAGACAGCGGGTCTCCCTGCTTCAAGGTAAAAGACTGGTGCTCTCCCTTTTCCTTCACATACTGGAAATGTACCGCTTCCCTGCTATCGATGGATGTGATTTTCAGCTTTTCTTCCTTTTTGGAAATAGGTTCAAAGTGCTCTTTCGCCACCCCTTTGATGAGCCCCATATTGAAAGACTTGCAAGCATTCAAATCATAGACCAGATTCTCATAGTCCTTCTCGGTTACCTTATTCTTTCCCCGCCCATGGGTCACCTCAGGAAACGTAGCGCCGAAACGAATGATGCACTGGGGCTTCAGTTCATCTCGAATCACCTGATACGATTTCTGATCCCGGGAAAACCGGTGTGCCTCATCAAGAATCACAATGGGCCGCGTGGCTCGAAGGGCATCCAAAGGACGATAAAAACCGCCCGCTGCATAGCCATAGTCATCTCTCCCCATCATGGAAGATTTAGACGCCGAAAGAAGATGCATATTAGAAACAAGCACATACATCTTCCGCCGATTCTGGAAACTCCCCTGAAAGAAATCGGTCACCACAGAAGGAAAGAACGCCTTCCCTTTTTTACGCTTCTGTGCCGACAACACCAAAGCAGACAAATCCGTACTATACCCGCAATCATCTGCAAAATGACGCCGCACATAGGGATCCTGCAAGAAAGAAGCCGTCCCTGCTTTGATAGCCAAAGTAGGCACAATGATGATAAATTTATGAAACCCATACCGCTGGTGCAGCTCATACATCAGCTTCGTATACACATAGGTCTTCCCAGTCCCAGTCTCCATCTTCACATCCAGAGTGAGACAATCTCCTATATCATGATTCCGCCGGTCCTCTTCCCGGATATTCATCTGCAAATCATGCAAATTGCGCACCAGCTGGACATCCTTCAAATCAATCACAGGGTTGGCATAAGAAAAGCGGGGCGCATCAAAATACATATCTTGAAATACATCACACACCGCCTTCACAGCCGCCTCCTGATGAGGAAGCCCCTGCTCCAGTATCAAATCCATACTATATCCTTTCTTTGGTATAAAGGTTACTCAAGCTGCTCAGGTTGCTGAGGATTCTAAGGGTTCCCGCTAGTGGTGACAGGTTGCTCAAGTTTCTAAGGATTCTCAGGTTGCTCAGGTTCTCCGAATGTGCCAACAGACGCTAGCGTCATTAGCTTATTCGAAAAACGTGAGAAACCTTAGTGTCCTGAGAAACCTGAGTAACCTTTGCATCAGCAGAAATCATCGCATATCTCACTTAACTTAACAGCATTGCCGATGGGGCAGCGAGTCGCTTGTTATATTATCCATAGAGGCACTAGGGAAACCTGAGAAACCTTAGCCACCTCCGAAACCTGAGTAACCTGTCCTCTCAATACCGCACATCTACAGAAATCCGCAGATTGTCTTCCACATCTTTGAAATGGCGCAAATTGTTTTGCAAATTTTCCAATTCCGTCCAGGTGAAATTGTACCCAAAGACCACCACATGGGTCGGACGGAAAGTCACATCTTCCGCATAGCGGTCAAAAATAGCCTGCACCGCCGCCTCATCGCACCCCGGGTCGATAAGATACAAATGGTGTCCCATGTAATAACCGGTATAGCCGCCCAAGTCTAAAGTTTCCACTTCTGATTCTTTAGCGAAATGATACCCATCCCGCACCAGCCAAGTAGTGAGAATCGTGTCTTTTCCAAATTGCTTGTACAAGTCTGTAGCTGCAAATAAATCATTTGAACTCATAGGATTGAAGTCAAACATTTCATTGATGGCTTCCTGATTCAGTTCCTGCAACGTGTAGTGACGGAATCCCAAATCTGTCTGGGTATTAGGATGCTCTTTCTTTATTGACTGAGATACTTTTTGCACTCTATCCATGCCAATATCACAAATAGTACGATACCCATTTTTATAAGCTGAAGAATTTTCTTTGCATAATTCCGCTAGCTGCACAAGTATATATTTCCGATTTGTATGCTCCTGAAAATTTAACTGCAACACAGCTTCTGCAGTTGTTGCAGAACCTGAAAAGAAATCCAAAATATAGTCATTAGCTCCTGTTGAAATTTGCAAAATCACCTTAATGAGTTGAATTGGTTTGCTATAATCAAAAGTCTTTTTGCCAATCGATTTCTCTAAGTCCTTTGCGGCTACGTCATTAGAATAATCATTCTTTATAAATTCTAGAGTAGATAGATTTTTAGTTCTATCCCCATATTCAATAAAATAATTCCCCTTACCATCATCCGAAATATTTGCTTTTTGATACGTTTTCGTGTAGATTCTGGCAGAGCCATCTTTCTTTTTCTTTAAAACAATAAATCCATTTTGCAAGCCAAACGCAAATTTTTCTTTACTCCAGCGCCAAGCCCAATCGGCTTCATCATGTATCCCATTTTTTCTTTCAAGGTATAACTGTTCGGATGAGCCTGGATAAAAAATATTTCCATCTAACTCTATTGGATAATCCAAAGAGGGACTATACTGCAAACTGTCATAATCCAGCGTTTGATTGAGTTTATAATACCCACGTTCATTAAAATATTCATCTTTAAACTTGAACGCTACATCATCATATTTCAACGGATAAAATTTAGGCACATTTGCTCTACTATAAACCAAAATATAATCATGATTTAAAGCAAATATATCAGAAGATTTGCCACCTTTTTTTGTTACTCTAGGAAATGTTGCCAAACAGTTTTCTTCCCCAAATACATCATCACAGAGGAGTTTCAAATCGGCCTGTTCGTTATCATCAATGGAAATGAAAATCACCCCATCTTCAGTGAGAAGGTCACGGGCCAGCTGGAGACGAGGATACATGAAAAGAAGCCATGCGGAGTGAGACGCGGATTTCCGTTTCGTCAGGTCCAGGATTTTCACGGCTTCCTCTTCATCGATGGACAGTTTTTCCATCAAGTCCGTGGCAGTGAAATTGAATTTGTCATTGTATACAAATCCATCAGAGCCAGTATTATAGGGCGGATCGATATAGATACACTTGATTTGTCCCTCGTAGGATTTCAAAAGATGCTTCAAAGCGTCGATGTTATCCCCGCTGATATACAGGTTGTCACTATTTCTATTTTCTTCCTTGTCATTGTGTTCTTTGTCCGGTGTAATCACCGTGGTGGTATCCAAAGACGCCAAAAGACGAGCATAGCTCTTTCCTAGGAAATTCAGCCCATACCCTTCATTCTGGATAGATACTTTCCCCTCCAGCTGCCGCTTCAATTCACCAAAGTCCAAAGAACCATCTTTGTGAAAACAGCCAGGGAAAAGCGCCTTCAGCCCTTCGATTTGTTTTGCAAAAGGACGCACCCCGTCATTGGCCTCCAGTATATCTTTTATCATATAAACCTCCTCAATGGTATATGGTATGACATCAAGCGAAACAGGGGATGATTTCATTTAAGACAAAGTTTCTCAGGTTACGCAGGATGCTTAGGTTTCTCAGGTTCCCCGAATGAGGTGATAGCCTTAGTGCTTATTGGCATATTCGAGAAACGTGAGAAACCTGAAAAAGTTGAACAACCTTACCGTCTCTAGTGAGCAAGGCACTTTCACTACAGTCCCCTTCCTCTGGAAGGGGAAAGGACATAAGCGTAGCGAAATGTCCCAGGGGATAGCTCGCACTAGCGAGATGATTCACCTATGTCACCATCCCTTTCGGCGTTCTTTCTAGCGGCCTACCGAAAGTACCAAGCGCCAACCTAGCTATGTGTCACCTATCATATATTCCGCCAGTGCGAGCTATCCCCCTTGCCACCTTTCAGTGAAAGGGGGTATCCGCTAATGCTTCCACCGCTACAGATATAGTCCCTTCCTCAGGAAGCAATGCTGTTAAGTTAAGCGAAATATGTGGTGATTCCTTTTGTGACAAAGTTTCTCAGGTTGCTCAGGACTCAGAGGTTTCTCAGGTTCCCCAAATGAGATGATAACGCTAGCGTCTATCAGCGCATTCGAAGAACCTGAGCAGCCTTAGCAACTTGAGAAACCTGAGTAACCTATAATCACAAACCAAATCATGCTTACTGGCGCAAATCCTTAACTTAACAGCATTACCCTCAGGAAGGGGCAGGCTCGTTTACGAGCCGGGGATAGGCCGTCGAAGAAGAGTTGTTAGACAAGCCGCCTTCGCAGAACGCCGACAACGTGATGTGTCTCATCTCACTCTATCCGCTACAGCGAGCTATCCCCCCTGCCCCCCTTCCAAAGGAAGAGTGCTTCCGCTAGTGCAAATACCACCACAGAAACCTAGTCACTAGTCACAATTTTATATTTCATTATATCGTTTTTATCATCATTTTTATAGCAAATCATTGTTTCTTTAAGATAGTGGGTGGTCAATAATTCATATAGCTCGTATTTATCGAGTGGTATTGTATAATTATATAACTCAAACTTCCCAACTGTAAAATAGTGATTTCTTCCGACTATATCAGTTGAAAATAATAATTTTAAATACAATA
>CAKQBK010000023.1 GCA_934216155.1 uncultured Dialister sp. | reverse complement strand
GTCGATATCAGAAGCTGCGTGGTGCCGCATTCACCTTGGCCTCATCTTAAGCATGACACGTAAGTACCGCTCTTCCGACGCAACAGGGCGTAATAGTTAGCAGTTTGCTGTTGGCAGTAGGCAGTATCTACAAAGGGTATTATTCTACTGATGTCGATGGATGTCTTACAGCAAGATACCACCATCATACAGGTTAAAAAGGTTATGAAAGGTTTATGTGAAAATGGCGGAGTCTCATAACCCAATATAACCTATATAACCTTGATGCTAGCGGTGGTATGTTTGTAGACTCTTGTGGTTTCAGTAGGATGATAACCTTTTCAAAAATCCCATTACCATGGTAATGATTCATTTTTCTTCCCCGTTTCCCCCTCTACTTTCCATGGAAAGCGGAATTGCCCGAAAGGGAATTACATACGTAATAAAGAGCACATCTTCTTTTACAAGAGGGTGTGCTTTTTGTGCTTATAAATGCAGTGCGGAGTGCGTAGTGCGTAGTGAGAAGTGGCGGAAGGGGCCCACAATTCATATAGGGCCCCAATACCCCTTTTATTTTTAATGACTGGTGATTGGGGATTAGTAGCTTGGCCCTGGGGATACTCTTTTATACCGCTTTCCTTAACTTAACTGCATTTCCCCGATGGGAGAGATGAGAGGAGCTGTACAAGCGGTATACTTCGCTATGTGCATGATGGGGAAACTTGGTATTACTTGCTCCTAGATGAAATGACGATTTTCCCTAAAAGCCACGTTCGAGGAACCTGAGAAACGTAAGAATCCTGAGCAACCTGAGAAACTTTGGCTCAAAAGAAAGTATCCTATATTTCGCTTAACGCAGCGGCATAGAAATGTTATAACATGTTTAGGAATACTATTTTCCAAAAGTGATAACATAATAGATAGTGGTTATTGTTGTTGGTTACTGGGAATCAACCACCAACAGTGAGTGAAAATAAATGGTAGCTGGTAAATCATCCATATAACCTGTAGTTATTGGGGAACATGGCTTGAATTTGTGCACGAACAGTGCGTTATTTTATGTAAATTACCTTGCAGCAGATGTACCAATTCATATAAAAAGGGGGTATTGGGGCGCTATATAAGTTGTGCGCCCCTTCCACCACTACGCACTACGCACTTCTCACTACGCACTTTTGGGGCAAAAGCGGATGCATGACCAGCTACGAAATAGATGTAAGTACAGCATATATAGGAGATACAAATGACACTGGATGAATTACAAATTGGCCAATCGGCCATCTTGGAAACTGTCGGTGGGGAAGGGGCTCTTCGGCAGCATTTTCTAGATATGGGGCTCATTCCTGGGGCGGAAGTGACGCTGATGCGATTTGCGCCTTTGGGAGATCCTATGGAACTTATGGTGCAGGGATATGAATTGACTCTTCGCAAAGCAGACGCGAAGGATATTACTATTTCCCATGTACAGAAAAAAGAGAATACAGAGAAACGGAAGAAATTGGTTCTTCGTTCTTCCGGTTCTCATCCGGGGCTGGGGGAACCGGGGAAATACCATGAGGAGTCGGAGTACCATGATGTGAAACCTTTGGAAGGGCCCTTGACGTTTGCTTTGGTGGGCAATCAGAATTGCGGGAAAACCACGCTATTTAATCAGCTTACTGGTTCCAATCAGCATGTGGGAAATTTCCCTGGCGTGACGGTGGATCGGAAAAGCGGTACCGTGAAGGGAAATCCCGATGTGGAAGTGGTAGATTTGCCGGGGATTTATTCTCTCTCTCCCTATACCAGCGAAGAAATCGTATCTCGGGAATTTATTTTAAAAGAAAAGCCCAGTGGGATTATCAATATCGTAGACGCCACCAATCTGGAGAGAAATTTATATCTCACCATGCAGCTCATGGAGTTGGATATTCCTATGGTGCTGGCGGTGAATATGATGGATGAAATGGAGAGCAATGGGGGCTCTATTCTAATCAATGAAATGGAACGGCTGCTGCAGATTCCGGTCATTCCTATTTCTGCGGTCAAAAATCAGGGGGTTCATGAACTGATTGTCCATGCCATCCATGTGGCGCGGTATCAGGAAAAGCCGGGAATCAAAGATTTCTGTGATAAAGAGGACCATCATGGGGCGGTCCATCGGGGACTTCATGGCATCATGCATCTCATTGAAGACCATGCGAAAGCGGCGGGGATTCCGCTCCGTTTTGCCGCTTCCAAAGTGGTGGAAGGGGACCCTTTGGTGGAGAAATCTTTGCAATTGGAACCCAATGAAACGGATATGCTGGGGCATATTATTTCTCAAATGGAAGAAGAGCGCGGATTGGACCGGGCGGCGGCCATGGCAGATATGCGATTTCTTTTCATTCGTCGTCTTTGCGACCGCACGGTGGTGAAGCCGGCGGAAAGTAAGGAACATCGACGGAGCCAGAAAATCGATCGGGTTTTGACAGGAAAATACACCGCCATTCCATTTTTCATTCTGATTATGGGGCTTGTCTTTTTCCTGACATTTAATGTGATTGGTTCTTTCCTGCAGGACCTTTTGGCTTCTGGTATCGAGTGGGTGACCGGTGAAGTGGACACCGCTTTAACCGCATTGGATGTGAACCAGGCGGTTCATTCTCTGGTGGTGGATGCGGTCTTTACCGGCGTGGGCAGCGTGCTCTCCTTTGTGCCCATCATTGCGGTGCTCTTTTTCTTTCTGTCTCTTCTGGAAGATGGGGGCTATATGGCACGAATTGCCTTTGTGATGGATAAACTGCTTCGCAAAATTGGCTTGTCTGGTCGAAGCATCGTGCCACTGCTTATTGGCTTTGGGTGCAGCGTTCCGGCGGTGATGTCCACTAGAACCCTTCCATCAGAACGGGATCGAAAAATGACCATCCTGTTAATTCCATTTATGAGCTGCTCGGCGAAAGTACCGATTTTTGCTTTATTTGCTGCCGCCTTTTTCCCTCATTATGGCGCTTTGGTGATGACAGGGCTTTATCTCTTCGGTATCGTCATGGCCATTGTGGTGGCTTTTGCGTTTAAACATACATTGTTCAAAGGGGAACCGGTTCCCTTTGTGATGGAACTTCCTAATTACCGTATGCCGGGCATGAAGAACGTGCTGCGGCTTATGTGGGACAAAGCCAAAGATTTCCTGGAGCGGGCGTTCACCGTCATTTTTGTAGGAACCATTATTGTATGGTTTTTGGAAACCTTCGATGTGCGGCTCAATATGGTGGCCGATTCCAAAGATAGCATATTGGCCCTGGTGGCTGGATGGATTGCTCCCGTATTTGCTCCTCTTGGATTTGGGGACTGGAAACTGTCCACAGCACTGATTTCTGGATTCATGGCCAAGGAAAGCGTCATTTCCACATTGACCGTCCTTTACGGCAGCACCGCAGCCATGGAAGCTGCCATGACACCTGGTATGGTACTGACCTTTTTGGTATTCTGCCTGCTCTATACCCCTTGTATTGCAGCCATTACTTCGGTGAAACGAGAAATGGGATCTAAATGGGCAGTGGAAATGATTCTCTTCCAGTGCGCCGTCGCCTGGGGAGCCGCATTTTTGCTTCATAGCGGGCTGATGATTTTCCATATGGTGTGAATGAGAAGTTTAACATAGTGGCTGCTCGTTCATTTGCTTTCTTTAAAAAGTTAGGGGTTAGGAGTGAGGAGTGGTGGAAGGGGCGCACAAAATTTGGAAGCGCCCCAATACCCCTTTTATATTGTAGATGGTTAGCGGTAGGCAGTTGGCAGTATTTTTGTATATCTTACTGTTAACGGCCTACTGCCAACAAAATTCGGCGAGCTTATAGAAACGGACTCTGTTACAAATGAATCTATTCGTTTAAGAGCAATTCGATGTGCTCGCCGGCCATCACTCCTAACTCCTAACTCCTAACTCTTAACTCCGCACTTTTCACAGAAAGCGAATTAATGACCAGTAACTAGCTACAAGAATTATTGAACAGTATAAGAGAGACGTTTCCATTGCGATGGGAACGTCTCTTTTTTTCTTGCCAATTATTTGACCATGTGTATAATAGCGTGCTATGATGAAAATCAATAGAGGGAAATGCTGTTACGTTAAGCGAGATATGCGGTGATTTCTGCTGATGCAAAGGTTACTCAGGTTTCTCAGGATCCTTAGGTTGCTCATGTTTCTCGAATGAGCTAATGACGCTAGCGTCTGTCGGCACATTCGGAGAACCTGAGCAGCCTGAGAACCCTTAGCAACTTTGGAGCCTGTCATCACTAGCGGCATCATATCTACTAACGCGAATCCTTAACTTAATGACATTGCAATAGAGGAATGTTCATTCACTGGTGGGAACATTTCTGTATTACTAAGGTTTAGGGGTTAGGGTTTAGGGTTTGGGATTCTACCTTTAAACCTTAAACCAATGACGTTTTCAAAACCTATCATTTGTGAATGATGGACTCGGAACGTAAACCTTAACCCTCGTAGTGCGAAGATATTCAGCAAATATCGAGTATATGAATTATGGAGCCCCAATAATAAAATAGAGCTACGTGAAATGATGAAGCACTTCTATATGTGATACAATAAGACATACATTTATCCAAGATGGCAAGTTACTCATTACAGTTATAAAGGAGTCTGCTATGACGAGAAAAAAGATGAAAAGAGCCGGAATACTGGCAGCGTTGGTGCTGACGGGAATTCTGGGATTGACTGCCGGCTGCGGTCAATCGGCGCCGCGGAGCAGTGCGGTGTCTGTGAAAGCCATGAAAGTGCTGAAGGAAGAGGTGGCTGTTTCGAAGCAATATGCGGGACAGGTGAAATCCATCGATGCGGTGGTGATTAAGCCTCAGGTGTCTGGCACGATCACAGAGAAATATATTTCCAGTGGGCAATTCGTCAAAGAAGGGGATCCGCTGTACAAAATCGATGACCGGCAGTATGCCACGGAAGTGATGTCCGCCCAGTCCAATGTGGATAAGGCCCTGACTACGCTGAACAATTCTCGGATTGACCTGGATCGCTACCAAAGGCTGGCGTCTTCCGGAGCCATTTCAGAGCAGACCTTGACCACCCAGCAGGCTACGGTAGATACCAATGAATCCAATTATAGAAATATGCAGTCCATGCTGCAGAAAGCCCAGGAAAATCTTGACGACACCATCATTCGTTCTCCTATTTCGGGAAAACTCTCTGTCGATGATGTGGCATCGGGCACCTATGTGACCGCCGGAAATACTGCGCTGGTATCGGTGGGGGCGGTCAATCCGATTTATGTACAGTTCTCCATCAGTGAAAATGAATTCCTGAATTTCCAGCAGGAAGCGGAGGATAATAGAAATAAGGGCATCGAAGAAGCCCACGTTGCGCCGGAAGCCACTTTGACATTGAGCAATGGGAAGAAACTGTCCGAAGTGTCCACCCAGTATATCACGGACCGAGAAGTGACCCAGGATACAGGGACCATTACTATGAAAGTGGTGTTCCAGAATACCGAACATTACCTCCTGCCGGGCATGTTTGCCCGCGTCAAGATCACTAGCCCCCAGAAGGCCAATACCCTTTTGGTTCCGGAAAGAGCGGTGCAGCAGGTGCTGGATAAATCTTTCGTTCTGGTGTGCGGCGAAGACAATAAGTCCGTTTCCAAGATGGTCACCTTAGGCGATAAAGTAGGCAGCTACTACATCGTCAAGAGCGGCCTTTCTGAAAACGATACCGTGGTGGTAGAAGGCCTCACAAACCTCAAAGAAGGACAGGCTCTGAACGTCACCATGGCCACACCGGAAGAATTGGGATTGACACTGTCTGATGACGATACCGATAGTGACACTTCTTCTGATTCCAAAAGTAATAGTTAGGAATGAGGAGTGAGGAGTGGTGGAAGGGGCGCACAAAATTTGGAAGCGCCCCAATACCCCTTTTATATTGTAGATGGGTAGCGGTAGGCAGTTGGCAGTATTTTTGTACAGCTTACTCCTAATTCCTCACTCCTCACTATACGATAAGAGTGTTTCTTTGATATGATTCACTAGCGGTAAAGCCGCTAGCGTCGGAGGTTTTATGTCGAAATTCTTTATCCGGCGGCCGATTTTTGCGATTGTGGTTTCTTTGATTATTGTGCTCTTAGGGCTGATTTCTCTTTTCAGTTTGCCTATCGCACAATATCCGCAGATTTCTCCGCCAACCATCAATTTGAGTGCCAATTACACCGGCGCCAATGCGGAAACGGTGAACCAAACCGTGGCGCAGGTGTTGGAAAACCAGCTGAATGGGATCGAAGGGATGGACTACATGTCCTCTACATCGTCCAACAACGGCAGTTACAGTTTGTCCATTGTGTTTGATTTGGATACCGATGGCAATACGGATTCTGTCAATGTACAGAATACCGCCAACCTGGCGAAGAACAGTCTGCCAAGTGAAGTGCAGACGTCCGGTTTGTCGGTCCGCAAATCATCCAGTGATATGGCTCTCATGGTGAACCTCTATTCACCAAATAATACCTATGACACGGCATTCCTCAAGAACTATGCCGATATTTACCTGCTGGACAAAATGAAACGCATCAGTGGTGTGGGGAACGTCAATGCCTTTGGTTCCACCTATGCCATGCGTGTATGGCTCAATCCGGATAAACTGGCCGAACGGGGACTTACCGTATCCGATGTGACCAGTGCCATTAAGGAACAGAACCAGGCTGCACCGGCTGGTACCGTAGGGGCACCGCCTTCTCCTTCTCATCAGGAAAAACAGTACAGTGCGAAAATCGAAGGCCGTCTTTCCACACCGGAGCAGTTTGGAAATATTATCATCAAATCCGGTTCCGATGGGCAGTTTGTCCGTTTGAAAGATGTGGCCGATGTGGTCACCGGGGCCCAGAGTTCGTCCAGTGATTCCAAAATCGATGGAAAGACTGGCGTTGGCTTCGGGGTGCAGCTCACCAACGATGCTAACATCCTGGAAACGGTCACCGCGGTGAAGCAGATTCTGGAAGAATCCAGAGATGATTTCCCGCCGGACTTGGATTACAAAATCGTTGTCGATAATACGTCTTTCATCAATGCATCCATCGAAGAAGTGGAAGTGACCTTCGTGGAATCGTTGCTGCTGGTCATCCTGGTGGTGTTTGTATTTCTTCAGAAATGGAGAGCCACCCTCATTCCAGTCTTGGCCGTACCGGTTTCCATCATTGGGACCTTTGCTACCTTTGTACTGCTGGATTTTACCATCAATACACTGACCCTCTTTGCGTTGGTTCTGGCCATCGGCATGGTGGTAGACGATGCCATCGTGGTCATTGAAAACGTGGAAGAGCACATGGAAAAAGATGGGCTTTCTGCGAAAGAATCCACCATGCGTGCCATGGATGAAGTACAGGGCCCGATCATTGCCACCACCGCCGTGCTGGCAGCCATCTTCGTGCCGGTTGCCTTTTTGGGTGGCACCATGGGGGTACTGTACAAACAGTTTGCCATCACCATTACTGTGTCGGTTGCTATTTCTGCCTTCGTGGCATTGACCCTCACACCGGCTCTCTGCGGCACCATTTTGAAAGCCAATGATACATCGGCCAAAGAGGGATTCTTAGGGAAATTCTTCAACAAATTTAATTCCGTCTTTGATTCGGTGCGGGACAAATACACTGGCAAAGTGGGCTGGATGGTGAAACATCTGAAATATGCGGCTTGCTTCCTCATTCTGGTGGTGGGCCTCATGGGACTTTTCTACAAATTAGTGCCATCCACTTTCGTTCCTAGTGAAGACCAGGGCATGTTCATTGCCTCCATCACCATGCCAGAAGGTACTTCCATGAACCAGACAGTGAAAGTGGTCGATGCGGTAGCCAAAGAAACTAGAGAAATTCCTGGGGTCGATGCGGTAATGACCAATACGTCCGCCGGCTCTGGCAACTTGTTCGTTCGCTTGGATGACTGGGCTGATCGAGAAAGCACAGAAAAGAGCATCAGTGGGATTATTTCCACTTTCAATACCCAAATCGCACCGAAACATCCAGAAGCCCAAGTGATGGCCTTCTCCCCATCGGCTCTGCCGGGGCTGGGCATGGAAGGCGGCTGGGCGATGCAGGTACAGGATAATACAGGTCTTTCTGATGAAGAACTGGGAAATCTGGCATCCAAAATTGTACAGGCTGCCAACCAGCGTCCGGAACTGACGGCTGTCAGAAGCAATTACAAAGCCAATACACCTAGCGTGGAATACACCGTGGATCGTGAAAAAGTCAAAAATCTGGGCATCCAGCTGTCTGACGTTTTCACCGCCTTGCAGGTCAACTTCGGCGGTACCCAGGTCAATGACTTTAACCAGTTTGGCCGTGCTTACAAAGTCATGGTTCAGGCCGATACCCGGTATCGTTCCGAAGCAGATAGTTTGAAATTTATTTCCGTCAAATCCAAGAGCGGCGAAATGGTACCACTGGATACGATTCTAACAAAATCCATTACCACCGGCCCATCGTCTATCAGCCGATTCAATGGGGTTCGTTCTATTACCATCCAGGGCAGTGCTGGTAGCGGTTATAGCTCCGGCGAAGCCATGGCAGCGGCAGAAGCGGTAGTGAAAGAAGTGGCTCCGGCGGGCACCACCATCGAATGGTCCGGACAGAGCCGTGAAGAACAGAAATCCGGTTCTTCCACTATGAAAGTTCTTGCTATGGCACTGGTCTTTGCATTTCTCTGCTTGGCAGCGCTTTACGAAAGCTGGAGTGTGCCTCTGGCGGTACTCTTCACCGTACCGACCGGTATCTTTGGGGCCCTCTTCTCTGAATACGCTGTCAATAAACTGGCCGCTCTTCTGGGCAGTACCAGCGATGGGTATCAGAATAGCGTGTACATGCAGATCGGTATCATCATGATTATCGGCTTGGCTGCGAAAAACGCCATCCTCATTGTGGAATTTGCCAAAGAACGAGTGGACAAAGGCATGGAACCTTTGGATGCCGTCATGGAAGCAGCGAAACTCCGTTTCCGCCCGATTCTTATGACCGCCTTCACATCCATCATCGGCTGCCTGCCATTGGCTATGGCCACCGGCGCCGGCGCTGCCGCTCGTTGCGGTATGGGCGTGGCCGTCGTAGGAGGCATGACCTTCGCCACCCTCTTCGGCGTATTCCTCATTCCGTGCTTCTACCTGATCACCGCCTATATGGTGCGGTTCTTCCTGAAGAAATCAGATACGGCGAAAGGGTAATATTGGGTTGTTAGTTGTTAGTTGTTTGTCATTCCAGCAACTACATATAAACTCCTCTTTGCTATGGGAAACCATGGTGAAGGGGAGTTTTTTGTCTTGGAATTAGGAATTAGGAGTTAGGAGTTAGGAGTGAGGAGTGAGTGCCGGCGAGCACGTCGAATTACTCTTAGGTAGATAGCTTCATTTGTCACCGAGTCCGGTTCTTTAGGCTCGCCGATTTTGATACGGCTAAGACATCATTGTAGACGAAATGGTAAGCAATGCCAATGTGTTGACACTTCGTCAAGTAATGGTATTACGTTAAGAGTTTGGTTTAGTAGGTGTGATTCCATTCGAGCTTATAGGTTACTCAGGTTTCTCAAGTTACTTACTCAAACTTCCCATCCTAAAAATATCATTTTACACTGATATCATCTAATATCGGGTACTATATCATACAGTTAGCAATGCTTGTCTGTTAGCCTTGTATGTGAACGCCCCAGACGCGTTGGTTCATTTTATACCGCTTTTTCTTTCATATTGCCTTTAGGAATACAACAAAGATTCCTCCACGTTGGCCCCCATGACTCTGCTGCTACGGCTTTGTGCTTTAACATATAATGCCGCCTGTCAATTAGCCGTATATTGTATTTCTAGCGTTCTTTTCCTATCTCTGGCGTTGCTAGACGCTATCGTCATTTCGACCAACGATTTCGTCACCCTGAGCGAAGTCGAAGGGCTTTGTGTTATTCCTTTTGTCGCTTTGTAGTATTTGCGGTATGAAATGAGACTTTTCGTTGAGAATTACATCAAATGCCCATGTTTTCTTAGATTCCATCGATTAATTTACAATGTTTTAAGGTGGGAAGTTTGAGTTACTTAGACTTCTCACGTTTCTCGAGTGAACTAATGACGTTAGCGTGTATCGGCACATTCGGGGAACCTGAGCAACCTGAGCAACATGAGAAACTTGAGTAACCTTTCTCATGCCTTTTCACTATAGATTTCTATAAAATGTAAGTATTTGCTATGCCTTTTATGAAAGCCTATACTTTAGGCAGATGAAAAACAAGTCGCCCAGGTTGCTCAGGTGGCACAAGTTTCTCAGGTTCCTTGAACGAGAGAGTAACGCCAGCGTTTCTTGGCTCGTTCGGAAAACCTGAGCTACCTGAGAGACTTGAGAAACTTGAGTCACCTGTAATCGCTAGCGGAGTTATCACAAAAGTATCAAATCGTTAGTGCAACCATATTTCACACGAAAGGAGGTCTCCTATGAGAAAGCATTGGTGGAAAGGGGCTTTGCTGGGTGCTTTGTTGCTATCGATCCCTTTGGGGATGGTGGGATATACCACGATGATGGATTGCAACAAGGTCAAAGCAGCGGAGGTGGAGCGTGAGGCCCAGGGGGCGTATGGTGTTTTGACTTGGCCGCAGAATTTAAATGCCGTGCGGTATGAAGTGGAAGTTTTTGCTGGTGTGCCCAAGGATTTGACGCCCGATGCAGCTATTTCGCAAGCTGTCTATCGGAATGCCTATGTGTACACCCACCGTGTCATTTTGGATATGACAAAATTGCCCACTGACAAGCCGCTCTTCTGGCGGGTTCGGGCATTTGATTTGGATGGCAATGCAGTGACCGATTATTCGCAGCCGGCGGAGCTCACCAGCAGTCTCATGAGGACGTTCCGCAATGCGCCGGTTCCATACCAACCGTACAATAAGGGAAATGGCTCTGTGCTTTTATTTCCTGTGTACGCCTATACGGGCAATCCGGGGGCCGTGAAATATGAGGTGGAAGTGACCAGCGAGTATCCGGAAAATCTTCATGGTTATGCCCCTTCGAAGTATCGGGTCTATGCAGATGTGACGGAGCTAACCGATTTGTATGACCCAATGCCACGGATAGGAACCTATTATTGGCGTGTTCGTGGCATGGATGCAAAGGGAATGCCCATAGGGGAGTGGAGCATCCCGCAGGAAATTCAGATTCATTCAGAGGATCACTGGCAGGTGGCGATTTATGGGGATAGCATTTCCCATGGAGGCGGGCATTTGTCTTTCAGTCCTGCCGACATGGCCTATAGCTATGAGTCATACTTGAATTTTCCGTCCATCAATTTGTCGGAAAGTGGAAATACCAGTGAAATGATGGTGAATCGGTTCGAGCGGGATGTGCTCCCTTTTCATCCGAAATATTTGCTCATTATGGGCGGCAGCAACAGTTTGCGCGGTGGGGTGCCGGCGGAGTCTGTGATCGCTGATTTGCAAATGATGCAGGAAAAGGCCAGGGCTCATGGAATTACGCCAATTCTTCTGACCCTGCCACCTATCAATCCGGCCAATATCGAAAAGGCTTTCCAAGAGCCCACTGCCGAAGGCTGGAAGACCGCTTTTCAGAAAGTGAATGATTTCATCCGCACCCAGCCTCACATCGATGTGGCGGTTCCTTTCGAGGATATGGAAGAACTACCCACCTGGCTTGCTTTGGATGGACTCCATGGAGATTGGAATATGAAACAGATTATGGCCGATGTGATCAATCGGGAATTACCGAAATTAGTAGGCGGTTAACAGTTAACAGTTGGCAGTTAACGGTTAACCGTCAACCGTCAACCGTTAACCGTCAACTGCCAACTAAAAGTGAAAGGAAGAATATACCATGGTAAAACAAACAGCAGGACATACGATTTTAGGTGAATTTGCACCGAAATTTGCAGAACTCAATGATGATGTACTTTTTGGCGACGTGTGGTCTCGGGAAGGGAAGTTGTCTTTAAAACTTCGTTCCATTGTGACCATCAGCGCATTGATTGGGAAAGGCATCACCGACAGTTCTTTGAAATACCACTTGACCACTGCCAAGCAGAATGGGGTGACCCAGGAAGAAATGGCAGAAATTCTGACCCACATCGCTTTTTATGCGGGCTGGCCCAATGCGTGGGCGGCTTTCAACATGGCAAAGGAAGTTTACGCCGATGGAGATGCGGAGCACGGCGGATTCTTCGGACAGGGCAATCCCAATACGGCCTATGCAAAGTATTTCACTGGCAATTCGTACCTGAAAGTGGTATCCCACGAAGGGAATCCATTGACCATTTGCAATGTCACCTTTGAACCGGGGTGCCGCAACCATTGGCACATTCACCATGCGAAAACCGGTGGCGGCCAGATTCTTATTTGCGTGGATGGGGAAGGTTGGTACCAGGAAGAAGGAAAACCAGCCCAGAGCCTCAAAGCAGGCGACATCGTAGAAATTCCAGCCAACGTGAAACACTGGCACGGTGCCAAGAAGGACAGCTGGTTCAGCCATTTGGCCTTTGAAGTGCCCGGCACAGAACTGTCCAATGAATGGTGCGAAGAAGTGACCGATGAGGAGTACGAAAATCTTTGAGTGGTCAGCGACATATGGGATGATTTCATGCCAGGCAAAGGTTGCTCAGGTGGCTTAAGTTTCTCAAGTTGCTCAGGTTTCTCGAATGTGCTAATAAATGCTAGAGAAACCTAAGAAACTTGAGCAACCTGTTTGTTATTTTTAAAAGAAAGTGGAGGGGGTCCTATGAAATGCACCTGTCAGGAAATGGAAAAGATGGATGTGAAGGAACTTCGCCAAAAGCGATTTGAACTGTTGGAAGAAATTCATGAAAAGCAGCAGGAACTGGACCAGATGGATTACCAGATTTATAAGAAGAAAAAGAAGTTAGAAAATGGTGACTCGTGACTGGTTAACCAGTCGCTTTTGCTGAAAAAGTGCGTAGTGAGGAGTGCGTAGTGCGGAGTGGTGGAAGGGGCGCACAAAATTTGGAAGCGCCCCAATACCCTATTTTATAAAGGTTATTACTCTACTGATTTCTGTATCAAACATGATTATATATATCGCTACTATCAAGGTTAAAAAGGTTATGTAGGGTTATGTGCTGACCTTAGTTTCATAACCTTTTATAACCCTTTTAACCTTTTGACAAACCGTAGCTTCTCACTTGAAACATATCAAGTCTGCAGAATAATAACCTTCATAAAAAGGGGGATTGGGGCGCTTCCAATTTATAGGGCCTAGCTACTAATCCCTAGTATTACAAAGAAAGCGTGATCAAATATGTGGAAGAAAACAATAGCTTTAGGTGTATCTGTATTGGCAGCTGCCGGATTGACTGCTTGTGGCAATGATACGGCCCAGAAAGGAAGCACACCGGCAGCTTCTACGGCGGTCAGTGAAACGGCGCCTAAGGCGGAACGGGGCAAGTCCATTGTGGTTTATTTCTCTGCCACTGGAAATACGAAAAAAGCAGCCGAAGTGATTGCCAAGGAAACCAATAGCACCTTGTTCAGCATCGAAGCCAAAGAACCGTACAGTGATGCGGACCTGAACTATCGGGATAATAGCAGTCGCTGTGTGAAGGAACACGAAAACCCCTCCATTCGTCCTGCTATTGCCAATGAAGTGACCGATTGGGATTCCTATCAGACCGTTTTCCTGGGCTATCCGATTTGGTGGGGCGAAGCACCGAATATCGTCTACACCTTCGTAACCACCCATGATTTCAATGGCAAGACTGTCATTCCATTCTGCACATCCTACTCCAGCAGCTTGGGCGATAGCGATCTTCACCTGGCCGATGCAGCCGGCAGCGGAAACTGGCTCGGCGGAACAAGATTCTCCGGCGGCATAGATGAAAAAGACCTGATTGAATGGTCGAAGAAATACTAATTGGGGGACTGGTGACTAGGGATTAGGTAAGGAGGTTTACACCGATTTTATCGACTTGTCGGGGGAATGCTGGTAAGTTGAGCGAAATATGCGGGGACTCCTTTCAAGTCAAAGGTGCTAAGGGTTCTAAAGGTTCTGAAGGTTCTAAGGGATCCGAATGAGATGATATCGCTAGCGTCTATCGGCTCATTCGAGAAACGTGAGAACCCTTTGTACCCTTAGAACCTTCAGAACCCTAAACCTATAGCAATATCCTGCGAATGGAGTGCAAGTGCTGATTCTCGTCTTCGATCACTAGGAGAACTCTTTCTAATACTCATTTTTCTTATCTACCATATAGGACAAAAATGAAGCCCCCTAGCGAGAAAGTTTTTCGTAAACTTCCTTGACAATTTTATAACATGCTTTATAATATAAACATGTTTTAGGATATAGTATCCAAAGCATACCATTGACCGTTGTCAACTATGTCTGCTCAGGACTGTCTTATTTATGATAAAGTTGGCGTTTCGCCTTTCTTTTCCCGTTTCCCCATAATCGGTTAAATAGATAGTTTCATTTCATAGAAGGCATCGGTCGAAAAAGAGCGGGTCTCCCCTAAATTCCCGCTCTTTTTTAGTGTAAAAGTTGCTCAGGTTACTCAGGAAGCTCAAGTTTCTTAGGTTCCCCGAATGAGCCAAGTGAAACTAGTGGTATCATTGCTAGTCTTTTATACCTTTTGTGAAAAAGGTTCTGAGGGTTCTGAAGGTTCTAACGGTCCTCAAATGAGATGATAACGCCAGTACCTATAGGCACAATCGAAGAACCTGAGCAACTTGAGAAATCTGAGTAACCTATAACCGCCAGTGGAATGATATGGATCGACTTATATCTTTCATACGATTCATTGCCAAATCCCCCCGCTGCCCCTGTCACTTATGACAGGGGCAGTGGGGGGATTTTTTGTTACACTACAAAAAAGTGACGGGTGACTAGGGATTAGGTAAGTAAGTTTACACCGATTTTATCGCCCCCGTCGGGGCAATGCTGTTAAGTTAAGAATTTGCGCCAATAAGCATGATTTGGTTTGTGATTATAGGTTACTCAGGTTTCTCAAGTTGCTAAGGCTGCTCAGGTTCTTCGAATGCGCTGATAGACGCTAGCGTTATCATCTCATTCGGGGAACCTGAGAAACTTGAGAGTCCTGAGAAACCTGAGAAACTTTGTCACAAAAGGAATCACCACATATTTTGCTTAACTTAACAGCATTACCCGTCGGGGGAGATGCCGAAGGCAGAGGGGGAGGCACTAGCGGTATACTTCGCTATGTGCATGACGAGGGACTCGGTGATACCTGCTCCTATCCGTAACCGTCATTTCGACCGATCGTATTTGTGCTTGCTGGTACAAGTGTATTGCAATGAGATGCGCCCTGAGTGGCGAAATCTTAGCAGCACCAGCGATAAGGGCTTAAAGAATCATACCATTATGATTCATTTCACTAGGTGACAGTAATGTCTATCTGCACATTCGAGAAACCTGAGAAACCTTAGCAACCTGAGCAACCTGTAATCACTAAAGGAATTTAATCCACTGACACAAATCGGTAATGTAACAACAAGGAGGTCATAATTATGAAAAAAATATGGATTGTAAGCGTGATGGCTATGATGCTTTTCGGTTTGAGTATGCAGGCCGATGCGGGTTTTAGTTTAGGGGGGATTGCCAATAGAGCAGCCAACAAGGCGGTAGATAGTATTCTTTCTGGTGGGAGTAAAAAGAGTGCGAAGAAGCCTAAAACTACCACGAAAGAAGAAAGGGCCGATGCGGCTGCAGCAAAGCAGGGGGTCAAAATTACCCGGTATCAGACGGATGGCAGTACACCGACGGCTTACGCTGGTCAGTTGGATCCACTTCCGCCAGATGCATTGGAAGAACGTCCCGATTGGTTTGATAACCGTACCAATATATACACCATGACCAATGCGCGCTTGGTGGCAGAGTATGAAAATATGGAAAAATGGCGCGCCTATGCGGATCAACATAATTTAGGCTGGGTGGAACCGGACATGTGCCGCTATGAGGAATTGAACGATGAAATCCATCACCGTATTACCGCCATTGAACGGTATAAAAATAATGTAGAAGCAGGCTGGTGGGACATGGCAGCTGATTCCGCCAATAATGATACCTACAAGCGGGCCGTTGCTAGTAATGTGGAACCGCTCTACAAGTATGGTTTAGAGCTATCCAATCCTTCGATGCTGAAAGGGTACCATCCGGAAAAGAACTAGTGGGGGTGCTGGTGACTAGGAGATAGTGAGGAGTGATGAATTAGGAGTGAGGAGTGGTGGAAGGGGCGCACAAAATTTGTAAGCGCCCCATTTTTTTATAAAGGTTATTATTCTTCTAATTTGTTATACGTCACATTGAGAAAATACGGCTTGTCAAAGGGGTATAAAGGGTTATAAAAGGTTATGAAACTAAGGTTATCACATAACCCTATATAACCCTTTTAACCTTAATGGTAGCGGACTATATAACTATGTTTGAGATAGAAATCAGTAGAATAATAACCTTTATAAAAAAGTGGTATATCATTTGATGTGCCCTTCCTTCACTCCTCACTGCTTTCTACGTGTAAAGCAAAATCCCTTGACAGGAGTATTTCCATCATGTATAATAGCTTTCGTTGTGGTGATACTATGTCTATTGAAAATATCGTAGAAAAAGGGGAACTCCTGGATTGTTACGGAGATCTCTTAACGAACAGGCAGAGAGATTGCCTGGATTTATACTATAATGAGAATTTGACTTTAGCGGAAATTGCGGAGCATTTCCATATTTCCCGGCAGGCTGTCCATGATGCCATGCGTCATGGAGAGGAACAGCTTCTTTCTTATGAAAGGGTGCTGCATCTGGCTGCTTTGAAACGGAAGAAGGAAGCCGCCGCTGGAGTGCTCTTGGGAATGATTCCTCATGAATCGCTTCCAGAGGCTCGTCCGCTGCTGAAGGTTTTGACAGAATGAAGGTGACCAGATGCCATTTGAAAATTTAGGAGACAAGCTGCAGTCAGCGTTTAAGGATCTCCGCGGGAAGGGCAAGCTTTCTGAAAGTGATATCGATGGTGCGCTTCGTGAAGTACGGAGAGCTCTTCTGGAAGCCGATGTCAATTTCAAGGTAGCGAAGGATTTCATTGCTCATGTGCGCGAAAAGGCCATGGGGGAAGAAGTTTTCGGTAGCTTGAAGCCGGACCAGACAGTCATCAAAATCGTTCGCGATGAATTGACCACGTTGCTGGGGGGCACCCAGAGTAAGATTTCTCTTTCTTCTTCTGGTATGACCGTCATCATGCTGGTGGGTCTCCAGGGGGCTGGTAAAACCACCACCGCTGGTAAGCTGGCATTGATGTTTAAAAAGAAAGGCCATCGTCCGTTGATGGCAGCCTGCGACGTATATCGTCCGGCAGCTATCAAACAGCTGGAAGTTTTGGGCCAGCAGACCGATGTGCCGGTATATCGTATGCCGCCTAATGTGGATCCGGTTCACATTGCCCAGTATGCCATTGATACAGCCAAGGCGTATAACCGCGATGTGGTTATCCTCGATACCGCAGGGCGTTTGACCATTGACGAAAAGTTGATGGCTGAACTGAGAAATATCAAAGCCACGGTGCATCCACACGAAATCATCCTGGTACTGGACTCTATGACAGGTCAGGATGCGGTGAATACAGCCAAGGCGTTTGATGAAAACCTTGGCATTGACGGGACCATCTTGACAAAGATGGACGGCGATGCCAGAGGCGGTGCTGCTCTTTCTATTAAGACAGTAACCGGTAAACCGATCAAAATGATCGGCGTGTCCGAAAAGCTCGACGGTGGGTTGGAAGATTTCCATCCAGACCGTATGGCAGGACGTATCCTGGATTTGGGCGATCTGGAAACTTTGATTGAAACAGCCCAGAGAAATATGGATACAGAGTCCATGAAGGACGCGGCTGCGAAGGTACGCAAAGGGGAATTTACTCTCGATGATTTCCTGAAGCAGCTGAAGCAGGTACGAAAGCTCGGTTCGTTCCAGAGCATCTTAGGCATGCTTCCTGGGATGGGCAAGTTCAAGGACCAGCTGAAAGACATTGACCTGGATGGCAAAGAAGTGAAGCATATCGAAGCCATCATCCTATCCATGACTCCAGAAGAGAGAGCCAATGTGAAAATCTTGAATGGCAGCCGCAGAAAGCGTATTGCTAACGGTGCTGGCGTGAAGATTCAGGATGTGAACCGCATGATGAAGCAGTTCGCTGATATGCAGAAAACCATGAAAAAGCTGAAGGGCAAGAAGTTAAATCCATCCAAAATGGGAGGCCTTGGTGGTTTCCCTGGGATGTTCCATAAATAATCGAGACTATTTCAAGGAGGTGAAATTTCAATGTTAAAAATTCGTTTGACCCGTATGGGCGCTAAGAAGAATCCTTTCTACCGTATCGTCGTTATCGACGCTAAAGCAGCTAGAAGCGGTGCTCCGACCGATACCATCGGCTGGTATGACCCGGCTAAACTGGACGCTCCGGTAAAGATTGATGAAGAAAAGGTTCTGTCCTGGCTCGGAAAAGGCGCACAGCCGACTGACACTGTTCGTTCCATTCTGAGAAAGAACGGCATCCTCGCTAAGTTTGCTGAAGCAAAGAAATAAGGAGGCCGCAAGATGAAGGAATTGGTGGAAACACTGGTCAAGGCTCTGGTAAAGAACCCTGATGCTGTCACTGTTTCTCTGGTCCAGAAGGGAAATCTGGAAATTTACCAGGTTCATGTAGCTCCTGAGGATATGGGTAAGGTGATCGGCAGAAAAGGCCGTATTGCAAACGCAATCCGCACCGTTGTCAAAGCAGGCGCCCTGCGTGAAAATCGCAAGGTGGCTGTGGATATTATCTGAGAGGTGCCCTAATGGATGAAATGCAGATTCTTGTTCCTGTGGCTGTGAAATCCAAGCTCACAGAGACTCTGAAAACCACTTTGCTGAATGAAATCAATACGAACCTGACTCGTGTAGAACACGATATGGCTCAGCTTGAATTTGAAGCAAACGGCAAGATTGCTGAACAGGCAAAAGTCAATATCCAGGCTGCTGGCCAGCTGCGTGCTTCTTTTGAAGCCCAGAAGGCACAGATGCAGCAGGTGAAGGCAAAGCTGACCAATGACAAAGAACATTTGGAAAAGCTTGCTATCGGTGCTGAACTCAACCGCGCACCGATGAACCGTCTGGTGACCATTCATGTCGGTGACGATATGAATTCCGTCGTAGGCGGGGAAATCCTGGTTGAAGACGGTAAGATTATTGCTTTCCGTGAATGATATGACATCCGATGAAATGATAATCGTCGGCCGAATCGTAGCCCCGCATGGTGTGCGGGGTGATTTGCGTATTCTTCCCGATACGGATCGGCCGGAGATGTTCAAAACCTTGAAAACCATCCAGGTCGGAGGCAAGCCCTATACCCTTTTGTCCGGTCGTCCTCACAAGCGGGTGTACATTGTACATCTCAAAGGCGTGGATGATCGAAATACAGCGGAAACGCTGATTGGCAAAGACGTAGAAGTGCCATCCTCTATGTTACCTGAAAGAACTGACGGGACATACTATTACTTCCAGCTCATCGGGCTTGACGTTGTCACTGAAGAGGGAGAACCGGTAGGAACTCTCACCGAAGTGATCGAAACCGGTGCCAATGATGTATATAGTGTGAAAGATAGTGAGGGAAAGGAAATTCTTCTCCCTGCGATTCCTTCCTGCATCCTTTCGGTGGACCTTGATGAAGGGCGGATGATAGTCCGTCTGCCGGAATGGGAATAAGACAGGGTTCCTGAGTTTCTTAGAGAACTTGGAATTCTCCGGATGAGACATGGGGACAATACCTGTGAAACTTGCGACAGCGCTGCCCTTTGGTGCAGCGCTTTTTTAGTAAGTAAGTTTACACCTATTTTAGTCCCCCCGTCGGGGGTAATGCCATTAAGTTAAGGATTTGCGTTAGTAGGTATGATTCCGCTAGTGGTGACAGGTTGCTCAAGTTTCTAAGGGTTCTCAGGTGGCTCAGGTTCCCCGAATGTGCCCATAGACGCTAGCGTCATTAGCTCATTCGAGAAACATGAGAAACCTAAGTAACCTAAGAAACCTGAGTAACCTTTGCATCAGCAGAAATCATCGCATATCTCGCTTAACTTAACAGCATTGCCGTCGGGGGGGAAGGTGGTAGCCCTCTGGGCTACCAAAGGGGGATGCTCTAGCGGTATGAAACGCTATATGTATGATAAAAGAGCACGGTGACATCCAACGTAGCGGTACTTCGCTTTCCTAACGGAGTAACCGCTACGTTAGGTCTCACGAGGGACGATTGTTCCACATGAAATTTCATACCGCTGTTGCAGCCCCCTCTGCCTTCGGCATCTCCCCCAAAGGGGGCGATAAATGGGGACTAAAATAGGTGTAAACTTATAAGGTCTATTATGAAAATTGATATACTATCCCTATTTCCAGAGTTCATCGAAGCTTTTTTCAATCAGAGCATGATCAAAAGAGCGCTCGATGCACACCTAATGGAAATGGCAGTGACCAATCCTAGAGAATTTACCACCAAGCGTCACGGGCAAGTGGATGACACCATTTATGGTGGTGGGGCCGGCATGCTCATGATGTGCCAGCCGCTCTTTGATGCAGCGAAGTCTGTCTTACCGGAAAAAGGGCCCAGAGACAGGGTGATATTTCTATCCCCTGCGGGGGTTCCTTTCACTCAGGACAAGGCAAAGCAGCTCTATCGAGACTATGACCATCTGGTTCTCATCTGTGGCCATTATGAGGGCGTAGACCACAGAGTGGAAGAACATCTGGCAGACGAACTGATTTCTATCGGAGACTATGTTCTGACCGGTGGGGAACTAGGAGCTATGGTAATCAGTGATGCGGTGGCTCGTATGGTGCCCGGCGTTCTGGGAGATGCCGGCAGCGCCCAGAGTGATTCTTTCTACGAACCCATTCTGGAGTATCCGCAATACACAAAACCAGCAGAATATAATGGGTGGAAAGTCCCGGACGTCCTGATTTCCGGTCACCATGCAAACATCGCACGGTGGCGGCGGAAAGAAGCACTCCGGCGGACGATCCAATGCCGGCCTGACCTATTGGATAAGCTGACCCTGTCCAAAGAAGACCGGAAACTCATGGCAGAAATAGAAGAGGAAGAGGCGAACAAGTAATGGCAGCACCAGTCTATATCGGGCTCATTCATTACCCGATTTATAACAAACACATGGAAGTGGTCACTACCGCTCTGACGAACTATGACCTCCATGACATTGCCAGAACGGCAAAAACCTATGATGTGAAGAAATATTTCATTGTCCATCCTGTGGAAGCACAACGTGAAATGGCCTCTCGCATCATGACACATTGGAAAACCGGCGGCGGTGTGCACTACAATGCGAACCGGAAAGAAGCCTTTGAAGAAACCGAATTGGTTCCGACCTTGGACGATGCCATTTCCTGGATTGAAAAAGAAACAGGAAAGAAACCGGCCATTGTCACCACCGACGCTCGCGTCTATCCCAATACCGTTTCCTACACAGAAATGCGCAGGAAAATCCACGAAGAAGACACACCGATTTTCATCCTCTTTGGTACCGGCTTCGGCATGACTAAAGAAATGATGAAACAGTTTGATTACATCGTGGAACCAATCTATGGCGCAGGTACTTACAATCACCTTTGCGTGAGAAGCGCCGTAGCCATCATCCTCGACCGCCTTCTGGGCGAACCCTGGTGGAATAAATAACAAGGTTCTCAAGGTTCTCAGGTTTATAAAGTTTCTCAGGTTGATTGAATGGGGGGATACGTGGTATCATGTGATTCGGAGAACTTGAGAAACATAAATAACTTGAGTTACCTGAGCAACCTGTATGTTAAGGAGGAATAACTACTATGTCCGGACATTCTAAGTGGGAAAACATTAAGCGTAAGAAAGGCAAAACCGACGCCATCCGCGCAAGAATCACCACTAAAATTTCCAAGGAAATTACCATCGCTGCTCGTATGGGCGGCGGAGATCCTGTCGGTAACATGCGTCTGAAATTGGCTCTGACCAAAGCAAAACAGAACAACGTGCCGAAGGAAAATATTCAGAGAGCTATCGCTAAAGGCGTAGGTGCTGCTAGCGGTGCAGGCTTCGATGAAGTCACCTATGAAGGCTACGGCCCTGGCGGTGCAGCTGTCATCGTAGAATGCAACACCGATAACAGAAACCGCGCTGCAGCAGACATCCGTCACGCATTCACCCATCACGGCGGTTCCGTAGGAACCCCGGGCTGCGTATCCTGGATGTTCAAGAAAAAAGGCTCTATCGTAGTAAGCAAAGAAGCTGCTGACGAAGATACGGTCATGATGATCGCTCTCGATGCTGGTGCAGAAGACGTAGCATCCAATGAAGACAGCTACGAAATCACCACCACTCCGGAAAACTTCCTCACCGTTTCTGAAGCCCTCGAAAACGAAGGCATCACTGTAGAAGCTTCCGAAGTTGCTATGGTTCCAGACAACTACGTCAAACTGGAAGGCGACGCTGCCCAGACCATGTCTCATCTCACCGATGAACTGGAAGAACTGGACGATGTACAGGAAGTGTACACCAACGCCGAACTGCCAGAAGACGCTGAATAATTTGATAAGCGAAAAGGATGTACTCTCATGGGAGTGCATCCTTTTTTTTAAGGTTATTATTCTGCTGACTTGTTATGTTTCAAGCGAGAAGCTACGGCTTGTCAAAAGGTTATAAGGGTTATAAAAGGTTATGAGACTAAGGGTATCCCATAACCCTATATAACCTTTTTAACCTTGATGGTAGCGATATATACAATGATGTTTGATCCAGAAATCAGCAGAATAATAACCTTTATAAAAAAGTGGGCGCTATACAATTTGATGCGCTCCTTCCACCACTCCTCATTCCTCATTCCTAATTCCTCACTACAATATCCCCCCACCGGGCTTGTGGGAGGATTTTTTTATTGGTACACTGGAAAAATGGGTGACTGGTGACTCGTGACTGGGATTTACTTATTTCCGATTCCGAGTCACCAGTCACTAGTCACTTATCCTAATACGCAATAAAGGAGAATTTACATGTTACAAGACGATATTATCCAATACTGGACAGCGCGAGCGCCTAGTTATTCTGAAATTAACCAAAATGAATTGCACGGGCGGCAGAAGGAAAAGTGGACCCGATATATAACAAAGCGAATTTTCGAAGCCATTTCTGATACCAAAGGGCTGAAAGTTCTGGATATCGGTGGCGGCCCGGGATTTTTTTCTATCATTATGACCATGGCAGGCTACGAGGCTACCTGGGTGGATCGAAATGATGCCATGCTCGTAGAGGCAAAGAAAAATGCAGGCCCTCTGGCGGAGCGTATTCATTATGAATTAATGGATGCAGAAGAATTGACTTTTCCAGAAAATACCTTTGATGTGATTGTGACCCGGAATCTGACCTGGACATTGCCTCATCCGAAAAAGGCCTATGCATCCTGGATGCGGGTTTTAAAACCCGGTGGCGTGATTCTCAATTTCGACGCCAATTGGTATAACTATCTGTATAACGAAGAAGATAGAAAACTCTATGAACGAGATCGGGAACAAGTAGAAGAAGCCGGTGTATTTGACCGCTACATATCTACCGATGTGGCCACTTGTGAACGCATTGCCAGAGAAATGCCCCTTTCTCCAGTGAAACGACCCCATTGGGATAAAGACGTACTGGAGAGTCTTGGCATGGAAGTGATTCTTCATGAAAAAATATCTGAAGAAATCCTTTTACCGGAAGAATTGCTGAACTTTGAAGCCACTCCGTACTTTTGCGTAGAAGCGAGGAAAATAAAAGTGAGGAATGAGGAGTGAGGAGTGGTGGAAGGGGCACATCAAATTATATAGCGCCCAATACACCTTTTATTATGAAGCTTATTATTCTGCTGATTTGTTATGCGTCACATTGAGAAAATACGGTTTGTCAAAGGGTTATAAAAGGTTATAAAGGGTTATGGGATTTACGATATTCCCATAACCCTTTATAACCTTTTTAACCTTGAATGTATCGATAGTGTGTGATGTTTGAAATAGAAATTAGCAGAGTGATAACCTTCATCGTTCTATTTCATAAACATATCAATGGCTTTATTCATTCGCTCTATGGCGTCCTGGTCATTTTCTTGCACCGCTTCTACGATGCAGTGCTCCATGTGTTCCTTCAAAAGAATTTTTCCTGTGCTATTGATTTCTGCTCGGACGGCGGCTAACTGGATCAGTACATCGGCGCAGTCTCTTTGACTTTCCAACATCTTCTTCACTGATTCCAAATGTCCAATGGACTTGGCAACCCGGTTGATGATGGCTTTGATTTTTTTCGGGTCGTGGGTATGGCTGTGGTTGTGCGGATGGCTGTGGGTATATACCTGTCCATCGGCTCCTACGTGGCTATGGGTGGTTTCTTCGGTCATGGTATTTCCTTTCTGTATCGAGTAATTTATTTTCTTCTATTATACGGGAAATGAAATGATTTTGCATATGGAAAGGTTGCTCAGGTTGCTAAGGGGTCTGAAGGTTCTCAGGGTTCTCGCTCCACTTATTCGAGAGAACCAGCAACCAACAACAAATATTTTTATAACATGTGATAAAAATATTTGCAAAATAACTGTGAGAACAATTCTCAAAGAGTGATATAATAAGGGTAGAAAAGGCGGCTCTTTGTGAGCTATGATTTCTACTCATTTTTAATTGTTTTCTTATATTATTTTAGCAAGAATCACAAATCTTGAGGTGAAAAGTGTATACTATAGGTAGAGAGGCATGTTGATCCCCCACAGAATGGAGTTAATAGGTGTCATTTCCCTAGCAGTTATAAGTTTCTTAGGTTACTCAAGTTTCTCAGGTTGTTCATGTTCCTCGAATGAGATGAAAGACGCTAGCGTTATTATCTCATTCGGAAAACCTGAGCAACCTGAGAAACTTGAGTGACCTGAGCAACCTTGATGCATAAGAAATCACCACATGTTTTGATGTGTCTGAATATCATTTTTTGTAAAGGAGGAATTCATTATGTTCCGTTTTACTTTGCCTAGAGATATGTATTGTGGTCATGGGGCTATTTCTGAATTGTCTCTGTTGAAAGGGCACAAGAAAGCCTTTATTGTAACCGGCGGTCATTCCATGAGAAATGGGGGATTCCTGCAGAAGACGGAAAAGGTTCTCCAAGATGCGGGCCTGGAAACCTACACCATGGAAGGGGTCGGTGCAGATCCTTCTATTGAGATTGTGCAGGAAGGGGCCAAAAAGATGGCCGAATTCCAGCCTGATGTGATTGTCGGCATTGGCGGTGGTTCTCCTATTGACGCAGCCAAAGCCATGTGGATTTTTTATGAATATCCGAATTTGAAATTTGAAGATATAGTGAAACCGTTCTCTCTGCCACCGCTTCGTCAGAAAGCCATTTTCGTAGCCATTCCATCTACGTCCGGGACTGCCACGGAAGTGACCGCATTCTCTGTGATTACGGATTACACCAAAGGCATCAAGTATCCACTGGCAGATTTCAATATCACACCAGACTTGGCTATTTTGGATTTGGATATTCCGCTCACCATGCCGCCAAAACTGACTGCCCATACCGGGATGGATGCTTTGACCCATGCAACCGAATCTTATGTTTCCAAATTTGCCAATGGTTTCACCGAACCATTGTCGAAACAGGCTGTGTCCGATGTATTTGACAATATCGTAGAATCTTACCATGGAGACAAAGAAGCCAGAGGGAAAATGCACATTGCCCAGTGCTTGGCTGGTATGGCTTTCTCCAATGGTCTGTTGGGGATTACCCATTCTTTGGCCCATAAAATTGGTGCGGTGTTCCACATTCCTCATGGCTGCGCCAATGCGATTCTCATGCCTTACGTAATCCAGTACAATAAAAAAGCCTGCCTCCATCGCTATGCTGACTTGGCTCGCGTGGTCGGCCTTCCAGGTCATACTGACGCCCAGCTGGTCATTTCCTATGAAGACGCTATCAAAGCATTGAACCAGAAAATGGACATTCCGTTGACTTTGAAAGACTATGGCGTGCCGGAAGACCTATTCCTGGAAAAGAAAGATGCCATCGGCCAGAATGCCCTCCAGGATGCGTGCACACCAGAAAATCCAAGAGAAGTCACCGCCGAAGATCTGACAAAGATTCTGACTTGTGCGTACTACGGGAAACCAGTGACATTCTGAGTTGGAAATGGGTGACAGGTTGCTCAAGTTGCTAAGGGTTCTCAGGTTGCTCAGGTTTCCCGAATGTGCTGATAGACGCTAGCGTTATTATCTCATTCGGGGTCCTTAGAACCTTAAGTACCCTTAGAACCTTAAGAACCTTTGCGGTACAAGAAAAAATCGCCTATTTTTACTTCATAGCACTACTTGTCCCTAGGGTCTAGTTACGAATTCCTAGTCACCAGTCACGAGTCACCAGTCCCCTTATTTACATTGTTACTCAAAAGTAATTAATTGTTAATTGCACAGGAAAAACGTACTTGACAATCATAGTAAACCGTTGTATTATAGAATCGTAAACAAAAGGAAATCACCATTGGCCGTGATGATTCCACTCATTGTTACAATCTTTCTCAACAACTCCAAAACACGTCTCCAAAAAGCCTCCCGTAATGGGAGGCTTTAGGCGTCTTAAAAGGCAGTGTGGAGTTAGGAATGAGGAATGAGGAGTGAGGAGTGGTGGTGGCGGCGCATCATAATCGGGAAGCGCCGCAGCATATAAGGTTATTATTTCATATTATACTTTTCTCCAACAAATCAACTAGATCATATGCGACAAGGGTATAAAGGGTATAAAGGGTTATGGGAGCATCGTAAATCCCATAACCCTTTATAACCTTTTATACCCTTGTCACAAGCGATAATATCTATATGTTAGAAAAGCGAAGGCAGAAGAATAATAACCTTTTTATACTTGCGGCGCTTCCAAATTTTATGCGCCGCCACCACCACTCCTCACTGAGATTTATCCTTCGTAGACTTCAAATTCATCCTTGCCAACGCCGCACATGGGGCAAATGAAATCTGCCGGCAGGTCTTCGAACTTGGTGCCCGGTGCGATGCCATTGTCTGGATCGCCCAGTGCTTCATCATAAATCCAACCGCATACGGTGCATACATATTTTTTCATAGTAATTTCCTCCTTTGAAATACTATATTTACAACTCTCTATGTATAGTATATCACAAAATTTAGATATATCAATATAACACGAAAACTTTTTTGAATTTTGCGATGGATCGTATGGTATCAAAGGGATTAAAATGGTTAGCAGTTAACGGTAAACTGTTAACTGTTAACCGTTTGCTGTCAACCGATAACTGTTAACTGCCAACTGTCAACCGTTAACCGCCAACCGCCAACTGCCAACGGCCAACTAATCAAATTTCCCTCTTGACAGATGCTATATAACCGTTTATGATAAGTGCAACTTAAGAACCTAAACCGTTGAAGCGGAGATAAAAACAGTACGTGCACTTACAGGGAGTCGGGGCAATGAGAAGCCGGCAGAACGCAGATTGTTAAATGGACCGCTGAGGGCGCAGTGAAAGGATTTCCTAGTAGCTAGCGACGTAGGGCATACGTCAGTTGCCGGAGATATGTTGGTATCTCGCTAAGAGCAGGGGTCATGCCCTGAAACAAGGTGGCACCGCGGAATAACTATCCGTCCTTGACAAATATTTTGTCGAGGACGGATTTTTTATTGGTAAACAGTAAACAGTAAGCAGTTAACAGTTAACCATTAACCATTAACCATTAACCATTAACCATTAACCATTAACCATTAACCATTAACCGTCCTCGCAGTTACCCAGCAAAGGAGATCATCATTATGATTAAAGAAGCCATCCAAAAAATCGTGAGAAAAGGAGATCTCTCCTACGAAGAAGCCTATGAAGTGATGAATGAAATCATGGACGGGAAAACCACACCGACACAGAATGCGGCTTTCCTGGCAGCTCTTTCTACCAAAAGTACGAGGGCGGAAACCATTGATGAAATTTCCGGTTGTGCTGCTGCTATGAGAGAACATGCGACACCGGTGCCACATCCAGGAATGAAAGTGCTGGAAATTGTGGGGACCGGCGGAGATGGGTCCAACAGTTTCAATATTTCCACCACATCGGCTTTCGTCATTGCTGCCGCTGGTGTGAAAGTAGCCAAACACGGCAATCGGGCTGCTTCTTCCAAATCGGGAACCGCTGATGTGCAGGAAGCCCTAGGAGTCAATATTCACCAGGACCCAGCAAAAGCACTTTCTATGTTGGAAAAAGTGGGATTCTGTTTCCTCTTTGCGCAGCAATACCACGCAGCCATGAAATATGTGGGCGGTATTCGAAAAGAATTGGGATTCCGGACGGTGTTCAACATCTTAGGACCTCTCACCAATCCGGCCAACCCGGATTATTTCCTCTTAGGCGTCTATGATGGATACCTGGTAGAACCGGTAGCAAAGGTACTGGATAAACTGGGGGTCAAAAATGCATTGGTGGTATATGGCACCGATCATTTGGATGAAGTATCTCCTTCGGCACCTTCTCTGGTGTGCGAACTGAAAGAGGGATACTATCGGACCTCTACCATTTGCCCAGAAGATTTCGGACTGGTACGGGGGAAGAAAGAAGAACTCCTTGGCGGGACCGCTGAAGAAAATGCGAATATCACCAAAGATATTCTTTCTGGAAAAATTCAGGACACCAAGAGAAATGCGGTGCTCCTCAACGCTGGGCTGGCCCTCTACGCTGCCAAAGCAGTGCCGACCATGAAAGCAGGGATCGATAAAGCAGCAGAAATGATTGATACCGGAGCGGCGTATAAGAAGATGGAAGAGTATATTAAGACAAGTAATGAATGAGAAACATAGGTGGTTCATGGGATAGTGAAAAGGGTTAAAAAGGTTATAAAGGGTTATAAAAGGTTATTTGCTATAAATAGTTGTCAATCATTCATGAGCGAAATCTCTTTGTACTATGGGGGGAGGTTTACGTTCCGAGTTCATTATCCACAAATGATATGTCTAGAAAACGTCATTGGTTTAAGGTTTACAGGTAAAATACCAAAACTTAAACCTTAAACCATAAAACCTCAAGATGAATAAGTTTCTGCAAATTTGAATGAATAACTTAACCTATAATAACCTTTTATAACCTGCCCGAAGGGCTAACCTATATAACCTATACCACTTACGAACTTGGGAAGCATGACAGATATATAACACGGAGAACACATATGATACTAGATGACATTGCTGCAGAAACCAGAAGGCGGGTGGAGCGGCTCAAGCGGGAAGGGTACTATGGAAAGATTCATGATGAAATACAGCATTTCCAGCCTTCCACAGAGGACGCCTTTTATAACAATTTGGCAAGGCCAGGGCTCTCTTTCATCTGTGAATTGAAAAAAGCTTCTCCCTCGAAGGGTATTATCAGTGAAAACTTTCCTTTTGAAGAAATCGGGAAGGAATACGAAGAAGCGGGGGCCGCTGCTATTTCCTGTCTCACAGAACCGAAGTGGTTCAAAGGGGATATGGCCTATCTGACACGGATCGCAAAGGAAGTGACTATTCCGGTCCTTCGGAAAGATTTCATCATTGATGGATGCCAGATTGAAGAAGCGGCTCTGGGTGGGGCTTCCGCCATATTACTCATTGCGGCCATCCTTTCCGATGAAGAAATCAAACAATTTCTCTCTATGGCCCATGAATTGGGATTGGGCGTTCTCTGTGAAGCCCATGATGAAAAGGAAATGGAGAGAATGCTTCAGGCTGGGGCCCGTATCGTGGGGGTCAATAACCGAGACCTTCGAGATTTTACAATCAAACTAGAAAATACAGAAAAGCTGGCGCAGCTGGTTCCTGATGATGTGCTGTTGGTCTCCGAGAGCGGCATGATGTCGCCGGACATCGTAAAACGGATGCACGCCGCTGGTGCCGACGCAGTGCTCATAGGGGAAATGCTCATGAGAGCGGACCATCGGAAGGCATTGCTGCGGCAGATGATAGAAGATAATAAAGGTTAAAAAGGTTATAAGGGTTATAAAGGGTTATAAAGGGTTATGCGTGAAGGTTATGGTTTCAAATAACCTTTTATAACCTGCCCGAAGGGCTAACCTTTAACGTTATGATGTACATGCCAGTTGGCTTAAAAAGGAAAGGGAAAATATATGCAGACAAGATTTGGACAGTTCGGTGGACAGTACGTACCGGAAGTACTGATGAATGAAGTAGAAAGAGTGGCAAAAGCCTTTGAAGAATGTAAAAAAGATCGTGCCTTTCAAGATGAACTGCATCGACTTTTTGTAAACTATACAGGACGTCCGTCCATGCTCTATGAAGCAGAAAATATGGAAAAAGATTTGGGCGGTCCTCGTATTTTCTTAAAACGAGAAGATTTAAACCATACCGGCGCCCATAAGATCAATAACTGTATCGGGCAGGCCCTTCTGGCAAAGCGCATGGGGAAAACCCGCCTGATTGCAGAAACCGGTGCGGGCCAGCACGGCGTGGCAGCGGCCACCATTGCAGCACTCTTCGGTATGGAATGTGAAGTATTCATGGGAGAAATTGATACCCAGCGGCAGGCACTCAATGTGTATCGCATGAAACTGTTAGGTGCCAAAGTGCACGTGGTGAAGACCGGTTCCCGGGTTCTGAAAGATGCGGTCAATGCGGCTATGCAGGAATGGAGCCGTCGCTGCGATGATACCCATTACATCATCGGTTCCACCACGGGCCCCGCACCGTTCCCGGAAATGGTGCGGTATTTCCAGAGCTGCATTGGTCGGGAAGCAAGAGCCCAGGTTCTGGAACGCACCGGCAGGCTACCCACCAAAGTCTATGCTTGCGTAGGCGGCGGCAGCAATGCATCGGGGACCCTTTATCCATTCATTCAAGACAAAGACGTAGAACTCATTGGTTGTGAAGCCGGTGGCAAAGGCATCGATACCCCATACCATGCTGCTACGGTCAATCGGGGAAAACTGGGTGTTTTCCATGGCATGAAATCCCTCTTCTGCCAAGATGAAGATGGAAATATCACAGAAGTGTACTCTATTTCCGCTGGCCTCGATTATCCAGGCGTCAGCCCAGAACTGGCCAACCTTAATGCTATCGGCCGGGCTCGCTTTATTGCCGTCACCGATGAAGAAGCGGTGCAGGCCTTTGAATACCTGGCCAAAACAGAAGGCATCATCTGCGCGATCGAATCGGCCCATGCCGTAGCAGGCGTACTGCGGGAAGCCAAACAGATGACGCCTGACGATATCGTAGTGATCACCCTCTCCGGCCGCGGCGATAAAGACGTAGCCGCCATTGCACGGTATAGAGGGGAAGATATACACGACTAAAAAAGCAGTGAGGAGTTAGGAGTGAGGAGTTAGGAGTGGTGGTGCGGCGCATAAAATTTATAAAGCGCCGTAAATTTCAATAATTAATCAAAAATATAAAATGCGGCACTATATGAATTGTGTGCCGCACCTTCACTCCTCACTCCTAATTCCTCACTCCTAACTATACGGAATCGGTATATATGAAATGTGAATGTAATGGAAAAGAGGAATATTATGAGTCATATCGCAAAAGCATTTGAAAATGGGAAGGCTTTGATTGCCTTTTTGACAGCCGGTGTGCCATCGGTGGAAGATACAGTGAAATATGTGCTGGACATGGAACAAGCAGGAGCCAATTTGATTGAAATTGGTGTGCCATTCTCCGATCCTATTGCCGATGGTCCTGTCATCATGGAAGCGGACGTGAAAGCACTGGAAAATCACATTCACCTGCCGCAGGTTATGGATACGGTGAAGGAAATTCGCAAATACACCCAGATTCCGATTGTACTCTTGACTTACTACAATCCGGTGTTCCGCTATCCGGCGGTTCGGTTCTTCGAAGAAGCAGAAGCCATTGGCATTGATGGAGTGATCATTCCGGATATGCCCCATGAAGAACAAGAAGAAATTCGTTCCCTGGCCGATGCTCACGGCGTAGACATCATTCAAATGGTGGCCCCTACGTCGGAAGAACGGATTCGGAAAAATGTAAAAAATGCCACAGGCTTCGTCTACGTAGTCTCCTCCATGGGCGTGACTGGTATGCGCGGAAATATTCAGACCGACTTGAATCAGATTGTCAAAGTGGTACGAGAAACCACCGACACGCCCATTGCCATCGGCTTTGGTATCCACACCCCGCAGCAGGCCGCCGCTATGGCCCAATTGGCTGACGGCGTCATCACCGGCAGCGGTGTCGTGGACATTATCAATAAAAATGGATCTGACGCCAGTGAAAAACTGAAAGAATATATTGGCGGGCTGAAAGCAGGGATTTGATTTTGGCTAGCCCATAGAGGGCATTATGCCCAAATACCAATAGTATAAAGGGTATAAAAGGTTATTATTTTACTGAAAATATAGAAGTCACTAAGCATAAAACCGCTACCATCAAGGGTATAAAAGGGTATGTCGATATGGAATATTACCTTTTTAACCTAGATGGTAGCGGTTTTGTATATGAAAATATTGCAAACTAAATTTTGGTAGGTATGGTTTTGAAGTGCTGATGCAATTTTAATAGATGAAGGAGAAAAGTTGTTGGTTGTTAGTTGTTGGTTTACCTACCGAGTTCGTTTGTAATAACTTGCTGCGACAAAAGAGGCATTGGTTTAGGGGTTAAGGTTTGAATGATAAACTCTAACCCGTAAACCTTAAACCAATAGGACTTTGTATTTGTGTGAAATATGCTATACGAGCCTGGAGCGTAAACCTAAAACCAACAACTATCAACCAACAAAATAAAAATTTTAGAAATTTGATGTTGTGATTTTGGGGCACTTCTGCAATTTTAATATATAGAAAGGGAAATGGTGACTGGTGGACTAGTGACTGGTGACTAGGGGTGTTTGGCTTACGTGCTGAGTCCTTTGTTGACAACTTGCCTAGACGAAAGAGGCAATGGTTTAGGGTTTAAGGTTTAGGGGATGCCATTTAAACCTTAAACCAATAAGGATTTGCATTTGTG
>CAKQBK010000022.1 GCA_934216155.1 uncultured Dialister sp. | reverse complement strand
GAAAAATGGGCCAATTTTTGCTCCGATTTGGGAGCAGATGTTGTTTTTAGAAAAGTGTATTAACGAGCAGCCACTACATAGACAGTGCAAAGAAGCTCTGACCGACCCGTTGGAGCTTCTTTTTTTATATGGTGACTAGTGACTGGGAAAGGGATTAGTAGCTAGGCTTTAGGGATTAGGAAATACTGACACTAGTGGTAGTATCTCTAGCGTCTTGGCTCCCCTGCCGGGCAATGCTGTTAAGTTAAGCGAAATATGTGATGATTGCTGCTAATGCAAAGGTTACTCAGGTTTCTAAGGCTCCTTAGGTTTCTCACGTTTCTTGAATGAGCTAATGACGCTAGCGTCTATGGGCACATTCGGAGAACCTGAGCAACCTGAGAACCCTTAGAAACTTGAGCAACCTGTCACCACTAGCGGAATTTACACTTCCCAATCCCTAGTTCCTAGCTACTTATATCAAGAGGTGACATGATGCAATTATACATAGCCGGCGGATGCGGCGATCAAGGACGAAATTGCTTTTACATAGAAGGAGAGAGACACGCATTTATTGTGGATGCAGGGACCTCCACAGACGGATTGGATCGGTTACCGGACCTATCATCGGAACAAATCCGCCGGGCAGAGTATGTATTTCTGACCCACTCTCACAAAGACCACACTGGTGCGGTGGAATTTCTGGAAAATAATGGATTTCATGGGCCGGTCTTGATGTCGAATCAGACCTACCAGCAGCTTCATTACAAACCGAGAAATACCATGATTCTCGATTCTACTGCACCGGAGTTGGAACTGGACTCTGACTTTTCCCTGCAGTGGGGCCGCACGGGACACTGTGCTGGTGCCGTGTGGTACCACATGACCGTAGATGGAAAACAGCTTTTCTTCTCCGGCGACTATAGGGAAAACGACCCCTTCTATCGCTGTGACCCCGTGAGAGGTTTATCAGCAGACATGGCTGTCATTGATGCTGCCTATAGCCGGCTTGATCGGGCTAGAGACATGCGGGAAGCGGTGCTGTCGGCGGTGAAAACCTCCCTGGGAGGTAATCGTCCCTTGCTCCTTCCTGTGCCCACCTACGGCAGAGGCCTCTCCATCGCCGTATTTCTTTACCAGCATTTGGGCTTGGACCATCCCATTCATATGTCAAAGAAAATCTATGACCAGTGGATGAAATTGGGCCATCGGAGCTATTTCGCCAATGAAAATATTTTGGATATCCCTTTCGACACCTTCACGGAATGGAACGAAAAAGACATCCAGCTGGGCCACATCTACCTTTTGAAAGATGCCCAACTTTCTAAAGCCGCCAGTCGGGCCCTGATTGACGGCCATCCGGAACTGGAAGTCATCATGACCGGCAGCCTCCACGGCTACGGTAAGGCCAAATTCTACTACGAATCCGGCCGCGCCCACTTCGCCCTCTGGCCGAACCACCAGACCAAGCAAGAAATGGAAGACCTGACCCAAGCCAATGATTTCAAACAAGTGGTGCCCTTCCACAATCCCCATGAAAAATGTGGTAATGATGAATTTGAGTTTTGATGAGGAAATCGGCGGAGTCTATAGCGATGAAAGACATATGGATAAAAGGGTATTATCCTGCCAAGTCGCATATCTTAACAAAGAAAAGATATGGCTTGGTGCAAGGTTATAAAAGGTTATAAATGGTTACGGCATAACCCTTTATAACCTTTTATAACCTTATGGTAGGCGGTGGCTTCGATTGTGAAAAATTGGATACAGTAGAGTTATACCCTTTTGTTCTCTCAATTTCTGCAAACTGTCAACTGCCTACTGCAAACTTATCCCATTTCATGCTATAATACAGATAGAAAATCAAGGAGATATCTCCTTAGTATAGAAAGGCGGGGGTTTTATGTTACAGTACAAGAAAATTCTAGTGCCCTTTGATGGATCGGAACATGCGAAAAAAGCACTGCTCCAGGCAGCAGCCATTGCTCAGGCGTGTGACCATGCGAAACTATATCTGGCATCGGTTTGCAATATGGTTTCCGCGATGAGCAATTTCGACCAGGTATCCATTGCCGAAGGTTGCCTTACCACGAAGCTCACCGAAGACTTGGAAAACCAGTGCAAAGAAGACCTGGAAGAAGCTAAGAAAATGCTTCCAGAAGGCATCGACTACGAAACCCTCTATGAAGTTGGTTCCCCAGGACCGGTTCTGCTGAACATGGCCGAAGACAATGACATCGACCTGGTTGTCATGGGAAGCCGCGGATTGGGACCGCTGAAAGGCATCTTCATGGGCAGCGTCTCCAGCTACCTGGTTAGCCGCTCGAAATGCCCCGTATTGATTGTGAAATAATGAAAAGCACCTATTGAATGAAACGGATTCATTCAGTAGGTGCTTTTTTAGTGAGGAGTTAGGAATGAGGAGTGAGGAGTGGTGGAAGGGGCGCACAACTTATAAAGCGCCCCAATACCCCTTTTTATAAAAAAACTCAAACTTCTCGACCATAAAATAGCGATTCTATCTGGTAGCATCGATTGAATTTGATGATGTTAAATACAAATGATAGGTCCGTAGGACATCGTTTTCTCCGAGACATGCTATTGTTAAGAGAAGCAGTATTTTCTGTAGCGTCATTTCGACCGGTTATATTTGTGCGAAATGAAACATATGATATGAAACTGGATGTGTAGGAGAGTGGAGAAATCTCGCAGCACTAGCGGTAAGGGCTAGGTGACACATATCACAGCAGCTCGTTAGAGCTGCTTTTCTCGCTATGCTTGAAATATGGTCTCAACGTTATGATTTGATTCTTTAAGCCCTTACCGCTGGTGCGGCTAAGATTTCTCCACTCAGGGGCACATCTCATTTCAATACGCCTATATCATCAAGCAAAAATACGACCGGTCGAAATGACGGATATGGTAAGAGTCTTGTTTTCATAAAAAGAGGGTATTGGGGCACTTCCAAATTTTGTGCGCCCCTTCCACCACTCCTCACTACGCACTCCTCACTACGCACTTTTTCAGTGAAAGCGAATTAATGACAAACCAATAACCAACAACTGTAGAAAGTATAGATTTTTTATTCATCCTTGTATACAATAGAAAGAAACATAGTTAGCAGTAAGCTGTTCGCAGTAGGCAGTAAATGTTAATCGTAAATCACTAACTGTTAACTGCCAACTGCTAACTGTCAACCGCTATACAAGGAGTTGATACCATGACAAACCGACACTGGCTGAAACAGGAAGTGCCTAAGTGGGTCGAAGAGAATCTGGTGACCCAGGAGAACGGGAAGAAACTGCTCTCCAAATATAAAAAAGAAAATCCCATCGCCTATAAAGAGGCGTTTTTCATTCTATCGGTGGTATGCATCTTAGGGGGCTGTTTCCTTTTGGGAGCCGGCCTTTGGGAAAGTCTATCCCAGGACCAGCGGTTCATGCTGGCGTTGGCACCATTGGTGGTTTCCTTTGCGTTCATGCTGCTGGTGGTATTTCTGGATAAAAGAATCCCTGACGCCCCAGTAGAGACCGATGCGTTCTCGGCGACGGAAGCCACTGATGAAGTGCTGGACTTTACCGGTATTTCTGATTCTGAAAAAGGGGAAGAAAAGGCTGCGGAAATTGGGCAGAAAGCACGGAAAATGGCTCAGCTTTTTGGCACGAAGAAAATGGTCTCTCCTGGCACCTATCATCATAAAATTCCTGTATGTATTCGCGAAGCCACCGCCATATTTCATGGACTGTGCCTGCTAGGTGCTTTCTGGATGGTGGGCGATTCCTTTATGCTATCCAACGATACCTACATGGGCCTGGCCCTGGTGAGTCTCCTCCTGATGGTGATGACCTGGATCACCCGCTCGGCCGGAATGGGCATCCTTTACATGGCATCTGCCGTGGGGACCTTTTACACCGCACCGGTGCGAGGCTGGCAGGAAGCGGCCGCCTGGTTCTTCATGCTGGTGGCTCTGTTCATGCTGGGCCGGATGCTGCATGAAAGACGGGATCGGGCGGTGGTGTGTTTCTCCTGGGTCTGGGCCGTGGGGATTCTCCTTCTGATTTTCTGGTCCGCCGGAGATATGCTTTGGCAAACCTTATTCTTCTCTTTAGCAGCGTCCCTCACCTGGATGGCCGGTGGTGCGTTCCGATCCTATGGCTTAGGCGCTTCGGCCCTTCGCTTCTTTGGGGGCATTGCGGTCTTTGCGGTGCTCCTGGAAGGCTCCTATGGGGCGGTGTGGGCCAATATTTCCGGTAGCTACTCCTTGTGGATTCTATTTCTGCTGTTTCTCGCTGTCGATGCGGTGCTGCTCTTCCGGATGGCGATGAAAAAAGAATGGCTCTCTGTCCTGGCAGGACTGACGCCCTTCCTGATGACTGCGGCCGCTTTCGTTTCCATTTTTGAAACATCCGGCGCTCTTCCGGCCACCATGGTTTCGGTGTACTGCGCCGTGCTGGCCGTGGCGGTCATTGCCAGAGGGGTACAGATGGATCGTCCCACCCAGCGCTGGGGCGGCATTGCCCTTCTCATCGGTGACGGGGCCATCCGCGTCTTGGACTCGGCCCTGACCTTTGGCGAACGGGGGGCTTTCTTCCTGGTCTGCGGCATCCTGGCGGGCCTTATTTGCTACGTACTGTACTTGCCATCGAAACGAAAAAAGAAACCCATCAGTGAACCAGTAGTCAAAGAAGAGGAGGACCAACATGAATAAAAAAATCTCCCTCATAGTGCTGCTGGTGGTACTGGCGGTAGAAATTATTTCCCTGGTGTGGACCCGCGGCGAATACCGGTCCACCATGATTGACGGCGTTGAATACCAAGTGCCGGCCCAAATCGAATTCAAAGGCGACTTCTATCACAAAAACTATCTCTCCGTCAATATCCCTTATACAGAAGCTCCATGGAAAGGCTCCGCTACCCCAGAAAAAGGAGAAGAAATCTACCTGCTTCTGGCTAGAAATGAAGAAGGCCTGATGGAAATCACCGGCGCCACCGACGCCCGTCCTGGCGGCGACTACATCATTACCCGCGTTTCCTCCTACCTGGATGGCAAAGTCTATTTCCAATTTCCTGCCGACCGGATGTATATGTCCCCGGAACAGCTGAAAAAACTCTCCGTAGTGGAACTGTCCGAACGGGTGCAGGTGAAAAACGAAGAAAGCAAAAAGACCGAAACTCATATGAAAAATGAAATGACTGCCCTGATTCACATCAAAGACGGCCGCATCACCATTGCGAAAGTATTGGCCAATAACTCTCCCATCGAACAAACTTATACCACAGTGGGGAAAAACATCAACGTCAAATATGCTACGAGCGGAAAAGATAGAGATCAGTATAGTACACGGATTAATAAACAAAGCGATGATAAGAAATCGTAATGAAGGTTATTGTTTTATGAATATGTTACTCTAACAAGATGGGGCATGCGGTATAGTGTCGGCTTAAAAAGGTTATAAAAGGGTTATGATACTACCGAAATCACATAACCTTATATAACCTTTATAACCTGGACTGTGGCGATATATACCAGTTTGTTTGATGGAGGAAGTAGCAGAATAATAACCTGTAAAAGTATTGGGGCACTTTATGAATTGTGCGCCCCATCCATCATTACGCACTACGCACTATGCATTATTACATAAAAAGGAGCGTGGCAGACCTATGTACATCATTCTCATGCGTCACGGCGAAGCAGAGCCGGAGACGGAAACGGTTTCCAATAGAAATAGAAGATTAACTCCCAAAGGAATGCGGCAGGCCCGGCGGTCGGCGCGGATGCTTTCTAAATTTCTGAAAGACAATCCCATCCGCATTTACACCAGCCCCTATAATAGAACCCGGCAGACCGCAGGCATCTTAGCGGAAGAATGTTTCGCCGAAGAAATCCATACGGCAGAAGAACTGACCTCGTCCAACTGGCAAATGGTGCTGAACCATCTCATTTCCGACGGCTCGCCTATTGCTCTGGTATCCCACCATCCATTCCTGCAGTCCTACTTGCTTTCTGCTGCCAGCTCGGCCATCAAATTTGACCTGGCTGGCATTGCCATTATCGATTACGACCTTCGGTGGAAACAGGGCAAACTGGCAGGTTACCTGACCCCGGGACTTCGACAGATGAAAAAGGAGGACTGACATGAAAAAATTACTGACCATTGCAGGCTCCGACTCTTCCGGCGGTGCTGGTATCCAAGCGGACCTGAAAACCTTTGCCGCTCTCGGCACCTACGGTATGAGTTGTATCTGTGCGTTGACCGCCCAAAATACCAAAGGCGTGACCATGGTGACCAATACACCGGTCCCTATGGTACAGGCCCAGCTGGAAGCCATTTACGACGACGTGCCGCCGGACGGTGTGAAAACCGGTATGCTGGCAAGCCCCGCCATCGTAGAAATGGTAGCCAATTTCCTGTCTGCCCATAGCGGTGCCCCTCTGGTGGTGGATCCTGTCATGGTGGCCACCAGTGGAGACGTGCTTCTAGAAACCGCTGCCATTGAAACCTATAAAAAGAAACTGATTCCCTTAGCGACCTTGATTACCCCTAACATCCCTGAAGCGGAAGTCCTGACTGGCCGTGACATTCACACCGAAGAGGATATGAAACAAGCAGCTGCCCAGCTCATGGACTACGGCTGCCAGGCGGTGCTCCTCAAAGGGGGACACCAAGTGATGGAAGCCACAGACATCCTCTACGACGGCCACACCTTCACCCGCTACCCGGGCAAACGAATTGACACCGAAAACACCCACGGCACCGGTTGCACACTCTCCAGCGCCCTAGCGGCCTCCCTCGCCAAAGGAAAGCCCCTCACCGAAGCCGTCCAAGAAGCGAAAACCTACATCTCCGGCGCCATCGAAAGAGCCAAAACCGACTCCGTAGGCCACGGCCATGGACCGGTGCACCACTTCTGGCTCTACGGAACAAATTGGGGGAATTTTAAAAAGCAGTGAGGAATTAGGAGTGAGGAGTGGTGGCTGCGAGCTGCATCGAATTGCTCTTATACCACAAGATTCCCAATTCATTGCAAATCAATCTATATAGCTCGCAGAAGTTAAAATCGCTAGTGGCATTATTATAATAGTAATGCGGCGCTTTATAAGTTGTGCGCCGCCACTACCACTCCTCATTTCTCACTCCGAACTCCTAACTTTTCCAAAAACTGTTATGTGAGAGGTGGAGAAAACACAATGAATTACTCTTTTTTTGCCTTCATGGCCCGATTGAAATACATCGCTCGTTGGGGACTTATGCGAAGCACCATTCCGGAAAACGATGCGGAGCACACCTTACAGACCGTCATGATTGCCCACGGTTTGGCGGTGATCCGGCAAGATATATTTCATGAACCAACCAATCCAGAGCACTGTGCCATGCTGGCCCTTTACCACGACGCCAGCGAAGTTTTCACCGGCGACCTTCCTACACCAGTGAAATATTTCACCACCGGCCTTCATGAGAAATACGAAGAAATCGAAACCGAAGCCAGAAAGAAACTGCTCGCCACCTTGCCGAAAGACTTGCAATCCTCCTATGCCCCCTATATCACTGACTTGGAACAAGATCCCCTCTGGCCCCTAGCCAAAGCCGCCGACACCCTGTCGGCCTTTCTCAAATGCGCCGAAGAAGTAAACGCCGGTAACCAAGAATTTCAAGAAGCTTACCAATCCACCAAAGACAAATTAAAAAAACTCCACCTGAAAGAAGTGGACTACTTCATGGACCACTTCGCGGGGAGCTTTGAAGAAACGTTGGATAAAGCAGTGAGGAGTGAGTAGTGCGTAGTGAGGAGTGAAGGAAGGGGCGCATCAAAATTTGGAAGCGCCCCAATACCCCTTTTATATATTTGGTGTTCCCTGGTTACGAGGAAATACATATGGAAAAAGAAGACACAGAACCTTATGGAACTATCATTTTAAATGATGATGATAGCGAGGCCGAAAGGAGATAAGAAATATAAAAAGGGGGTATTGGGGCGCTATATAATTTGATGCGCCCCATCCACCACTCCTCACTCCTCACTTCGCACTCCTCACTATTTTTCAGGCGTACGACTAAAAAACTTAGCAAACTTTTTCGGTACTCCAAAATTTTCGAGGGAGGTAGATGCCGAAAATTTTCCATCCGATACAACCGATAGAGACTGACCCAGCGATTGGGCGGCCTCTATTTTTTCTTGAAGTAAAGCCGCCTCTTCCTGCAGTGAAGTAAGCTGGGCTTCCACCATACGTCGCCGTTCATTGCGCGTGCTATCTCCTTGGAGCATAAGCCCGATAAATCGACTGATCACGTTGACCGGCATGTCGATATTTCTAAGAAACTGAATCATCCGGATTTTCTCCACATCAGAATCTGTGAAAATGCGGATTCCCGAAGAACTGCGTTTCACGAAAACCAAAAGACCTCGCTTATCATAAAACCGAAGCGCTGTAGCGGGGATGCCAGTGATCTCCTGCACATCTCGAATGGTATAAAAATGTTCAGACATAGTTGACTCCTTTGAATATAAGGTTGTTGGTTGATAGTTGTTGGTTGTTGGTGTATGTGCCGGGTTCATTGTCACTAATCTGCCTTTGACAAAGAGGCATTGGTTTAGGGGTTACGCTCCGAGTTCATTGTTGACAACCGGCTTTGTACAAAATCTCATTGGTTTTAGGTTTTAGTTGTAATACAAACCCCAAAACCAATTCTCTCTTTGTATCTCGGCGAATTGTCTTAGTAGGGCCTGGTGTATAAACCCTAAACCAATTCCCTCTTTCTCCTCGGCGAATTGTTGCAATAGTACTCGGTATATAAACCAACAACCAACAACATATTTATATATACAGTCTAACCCATACACCACAGTATCCGTTAAGTGTATACTTTTTAAACAAGCGTAGAATCAAATGAATAATAAAAATTGACCACCAGTAAATAAATGGGAAATTAGAATAAGAAAAACATTCGATAAATACGGATGCTTTTACACGTTTCAATCACTTCAAATTCTTTTATCCATAGCAATAAAAGAGTTTTATAATGAAACAGAAAAATCAGCTATATACGTATTAAAAAGTGAATAGCACAAACATTAGACTTAGGTATATGGTATGAAATCATAGACACAGTCATCACTCTTGAGACTTTGTGGTCATCATGGTACCCTTTTTATAGCGCAAGGAAAAGCCCTTATCCGAGCGTGGACGGAAAGTGAAACGGCGAAAGTAAGCAGAGGAAACACGGTCACTCGAGCAGAAAGAACCGAATCGCAATCCCGATCATAAGAAGGGCAACATTCTTATATAAGGAGCGATTTATTATGAAAAAAATCCTCGCACTGGCTGCCGTAGCAGCACTCACCGCTGGCGTATCCGCTTACGCAGCAAATCCATTCTCTGATGTTTCCACCGATGACTGGGCTTACCAGGCAGTAGCTGACCTGTCCGATCAGGGTGTTGTAGAAGGCTACCCGGACGGCACCTTCAAAGGCGAAAGAAACATGACCAGATATGAACTGGCTCAGATCATCGCTCGCCTCATGGCTAAAGAAGACCAGCTGAACGCAGAACAGCAGGCTACTCTGGACAAACTGGCTGGCGAATATGCTGACGAACTGGCAAACCTGGGCGTTCGCGTTTCCAACCTGGAAAAGAAAGTGGGCAACATTTATTGGTCCGGCGATGCTCGTATGCGTTATCAGGATAACAGTGTTAAAAATGCATCTGATACCTGGGATGGCCGTATGAGAATCAATGTAAAGGGTCAGGTAAATGACACCACTACCATCAATGGCCGCCTCACCTACAACATGAACTTCAAAGGCGACGACAAAAACAATGCTACTGCTACTGATGATAACAACGGCGTATACATGGATGTCCTCAATGCTAAGCACCAGTTCGGCGACTTCGCTGTAACCTTGGGCCGCTATGCTAACAGCTTCGGCAATGAATACTCCTGGCGTTTTGGTGATTCCCACGACTTCGACGGCGCTGAACTGTCCTATGCAAAGAATGCTTTCAATGCAAAAGTAGGCTTTGGCCAGTTTGATACCAACTATGGCGTAGATAAAAATGGCACGAAAGATGTAATTGATGATAAAGATGCATTCTATGCAAAAGCTGGATACAACTTCGGCTTCGCTAAACTCGGTGCTGACTACATCAAATTCCAGAACAACGAAGTTCTGAATGATGAATTGTACGGCATTGATCTGTATGTACCGGTTGGCGACTTCCGTGTACAGGGTGAATATGTAAAGAACACCACCACCACTGAAAAATATGATGACGCTTGGAACGTAGGTCTTGGCTACGGCAAAGCTGACTGGAAGAAACCAGGCACTTGGGCTCTGGATGTATTCTACAACGAAATCGGCAAAGGCACCTACTTCGGCGGCACTGGCCTCGGCACTGATATGCTGAAAAACCTGAATACCGGCGACCAGATTAAGTTCTGGAACGTAGGTGCAGACGTAACTCTCCAGAAGAACGTACAGCTCCATGCAGAATATGCATTTGGCGCTGATCTCGAAAAGGCTACCGAAGATCCGGATGATGCTTGGACCGTTTCCCTGAACTACAAATTCTAATATTTAGAAAAGTAGGCAGTGAGCGGTTTGCGGGAGGCAGTTTTGTCTGCTGGAACAATCACATAAACAAAGAGGAGATCTCGAAAGTGGTCTCCTCTTTTTGCGTCTCCAGCGTTATTCTTGCCCCGTTTTTCTTGCTTACGGTTTTCTCTCTATATGCATCAGAAGGAAAATGCAAAGCCTTCTCCTGTGGAGAAGGAACTCCGTGGAGCGGTAGATCAGGGCTATCCCGGTATGAAAGACAAGTGAGTCAAAAGGAAATAGCGTATCTTGCTAGTGTGTACAAGCGAGATACGCTATTTCCTTTTGATTCATATGGGGGTACCTATGAGGCTAACAGATAGGCGGAACATGCCATGTGTATTATGCGTTATTTACCTCTAGCGTCATTCCGACCAACGTGGAGGAATCTTTTTTGTTTCTTGTCAAGGCAAAATGAGAGAAAAACGGAATGGAATGAGACTTAGCGTCTGGGTAATGCTGTTAAGTTAAGGATTTGTGTTAGTCGGTATGATTTCGCTATTAGTGACAAGTTGCTCAAGTTTCTAAGAGTTCTCAGGTCGCTCAGGTTCTCCGAATGTGCCGATAAATGCTAGCGTCATTAGCTCATTCGAGAAACGTGAGAAACCTAAGTAGCCTGAGAAACCTGAGTAACCTTTGCATCAGCAGAAATCACCGCATATTTCACTTAACTTAAAAGTATTGAGCGCCTGGGGCGTCAACGTACGAGGCTCACAGATAGGAGGAAAAGGAGTCAGTAGGGATAATACTAAACGAAAAGTCTCATTTCAAGAAATAAGCAAAACAAAGAGCCACTACGAATAACCCAAAAATCCTTCGACATCGCCCTACGGGCGGCTCAGGATGACGGGAAAGAGAAGAACAACGCTAGAGAGGAAGAAAAGAACGTTCACAATTGAGGCTAACATCAAAACCATTTCCTCTTTCCTCTAGGTGAATTGTCTCAGCAGTACTTGGTGCGTAAAACAACAACTAACAACCACCAACCAACAACATCAATTTCACTACAAAAAGGTACAGCATCCGCCGTGTATAAGAGTCTTCTATGAAACGAGACCAGGGAATCAGGCACCAGCACATTTCACGGTTCATGTCGGGGATCCCGGCTAAACTTCGTGCTACGGTTTGTCGTCCAATGGTATGTCGCGTATAGTAAGCTCGTTGTTATGGCTTTTGCTGTACCTTATTGTATTTTGTTTTCTCTCTATCAGGCCTGGCTAGAGAGGGAAAGAAAGAAGAAGCTCGAATATCCGCCGCCGCTTTGACACGTTGTTACGTTAAGCATTTGAGTGAGTAGGTGTGATTTCTGTAGTAGTTTCAGGTTGCTCAAGTTGCTAAGGTTGCTTAGGCTTCTCGAATGTGCTGATACACGCTAGCCGATGTATCTCGTTCGAGAAACCTGAGAAACTTGAGCAACCTTAGTAACCTGAGAAACCTTGGATCGTTAGAAATCATTCTATGTTATGCTTACCGTAATGACATGGACACCTTTCTTTATTTCCTTCTCCATGGATTAGTATATAAAGGAAATATAAGAAAGGTGTTCGAATCATTGGCTCCAAGGAGAGCCTCTTTTTTCTCTTTCCGATAATATAATCGGGAGAAAGGGGAGTTTTTACACGGTTTTGGAAAAATTTTTTGTTGTTGGTTGTGGGTTTATGGTTTGTGCTCCGAGTTCCAAAGTTTCAAGAAGCAAGATTTGACAAAGTCATGGGTTTGAGGTTTGTGGTTTAGGGTATGTCAAACCTTAAACCCATGAATTTTTGTCTTCGGCGTATAGAAATAGCAGGGCATGGCAGGCAAACCCAAAACCAACAACACTAAATCCTACTAAAAATATTTCAAAAAACACTAAATTTTCAAAATGAACATCTAAAATTACAAAAAATACTTGAAAAAATTCAAAATCATACTAAAACGAATAGTGAAAAAGCAAAATATATTAAAAGTAGCAGTTGGTACAGGTGGGAACCAAAAAGAAATATTATTGTCCGTAATAGGAAGAGGCATGGGTAGAGGCATGGGTTTAAGGTTTTACGCCCCCAAAAAACCTAACCCCAAAACCGTAAACTGACAACCAGCTTCAAACTGTGATACAATACTTACAGTTGAATCTATTGTTTGAACTTTTTAAATCTGATGATAGTGCGATCGTAAAACTTCGGACGTTGAAGGAAACGTATGATATCAATCTGACACAATCAGAAGAAGGGATGGTGGATACCATGTGCAATTTAAGCGTGGGTGTATTTGAACGAGGCTGGGACACTAGAAATAAAGAAATTATAGTGAATCTTTTAAAGAAAAATATGGATATGAAATTTATTATTGATGTGGTAGATTGTCCTGTTAGCTTTGTGCGTCAAGTAGCAAAAGAAGAAAATCTTCCTGTGAAAGAATAGTCCAATAGTAGAAGAATCTTAATCTATAAAGGAATAGTATGAAGGAAGAGGCATGGGAAACTTTGCCTCTTTTTTATATGGCGTTGTTTGTTGTTGGTTTGAGGTTTGACACGCTACCAAATCCAAAACCCAAAACCCATGTCTCTGTCAAATCTTGCTTTTGGGGATAATCGGACTCGGAGCGTAAACCAACAATCAAAAACCAAGAACAAAAATCATATTGTAAACATTGAACAAATACTTAAGTTGTTATATTATATATTCATATGTAAACTGTTTTACTATATCGATATAACAATAGGAGCGATGACAATGACAAGAGAAAATGCAATCACAGGAAGTGCCCGTAGAACCAAGGAGATGGTTCTATTCGGGCTTTTTACTGCGCTCATAGCGATCGGGGCGTTTGTCCGCATTCCTGTGCCGGTGTGCCCGTTTACGCTGCAGTTGCTATTTACGACTTTGGCGGGGTTGATCCTAGGTAGTCGAAATGGGGCGTTGTCGGTGACGCTGTATGTACTCTTAGGCTTAGCAGGGGTGCCAGTATTTACCGAAGGTGGCGGACCATCGTATATTTTTCAGCCTACCTTTGGGTACCTCATCGGATTTATCGCTGGGGCTTGGGTGACGGGGCGCATTGTGGAAATGGGACGTTCTTTCTCTTTCGCAAAAACTCTCTTTGCCAACTTGATAGGCCTTCTGGTGGTGTATCTTTTCGGTATGGTGTATGTGTATTTCATTAACAATTACTATCTGGGAACACCCATTGGTATCTGGCCGGTGGTGCTCTATTGTTTCCTCTTGGCCGTGCCGGGAGATATTTGTCTCTGCATTTTGGCAGCCTTTATGGCGGGAAGACTGAAAAGGGCAATTAGAAATTAGGAATGAGGAATGGTGGTGGCGGCGCATAATATTAAGAAGCACCGCGATTTTATAAAAGGGATTAGATTTTAGGTTTATTCTCCGGGTTCATTGGGCTACGATTTGCAGCTGGCAAAGCGGCATTGGTTTAGGGTTTAAGGTTTTGATTGTTGTGCAAACCATAAACCTTAAACCAATGAGATTTTGAAAAAGGCAAGTTGTTACTAATGGACTCGGCGTGTAAACCAACAACCAACAACCAACAACCAACAACCAACAACCAACAACCAACAACAAAACATCCATATTTTAAAGGAGGAAATACATCATGAGCAAAGGACTTTTTATTACAGGAACGGATACGGATATTGGCAAGACCTATGTGACGGCTCTCATTGTGAAGACCATGAGACAGGCCGGATATAATACGGGGTATTACAAGGCAGCCATCAGCGGGGCACCGACCGTGGCGGCGTCCGATGCAGGTTTTGTGAATCAGTTTGCGGATATCGGAGAAGATGAGGATATGATTCTGTCGTATCTGTATCAGCATGCTGTTTCTCCTCATTTGGCAGCGAAGTTGGAAGGGCATCCGTTGGAGAAGGATGTGATTCTGAAGGCTTGGAAGCGGGTGACGGAAAAATATCCTTACGTGACCATGGAAGGTAGTGGCGGCATCGTGTGCCCGATCCGTCATGATGAAAAAGCGGTGTATTACTTGGAAGATATTATTTCCTGGCTGCACCTGCCCGTACTGGTGGTAGCCGATGCGGGGTTGGGTACCATCAATCATGTGGTTCTGACTTGCGAATACATCAAACATAGACATATTCCTATCCAGGGCATCATCCTGAACAATTGGAAAGGTGGCGTCATGGAAGAGGATAATGTGAAGATGATTGAAGAAATTACCGGGGTGAAGGTCATCGCCAAAGTGCAGAAGGGGGATCAGATCCTGCACTGTGATCCGAAGGTATTGGCCGCTTGTTACACTGAGGTATAAAAAAGGGAGTCGGCAGCTGCCGGGATAAGGAGTATTGTGATGAGTGAAAAAGTAAATTGGGAAGCTGAGGATGCGAAGTATATCTGGCATCCGGCGATGCAGATGAAGGATAATGAAGTATTTCCACCAGTGGTGGTGGACCATGCCAAAGGGGTCTATCTCTACGATACCCATGGAAAAGCCTACTTGGATATTATTTCTTCCTGGTGGTGCAATCTGCTCGGCCATGCGAATCCGGAAATCAATGAAGCTTTGAAGAAGCAAGTGGATGAATTGGAGCACGTGATTTTTACCAATTTCACCCATAAACCAGCCATTGAATTGGCACGGGAACTGGAAGAGGTACTGCCAAAGGGACTGACGAAGTTCACTTTCCACGACAATGGGTCTTCTGCGGTGGAAGCAGCGCTGAAGATGGCGTTCCAGTACCAGTACCAGACAGGACATCCAGAACGGACCCGTTTCATGTGCCTTCCGGAATCTTATCACGGGGAAACCATCGGGGCTTTGTCGGTAGGCTCCATGGACATGTATGCGAAAATTTTCCATCCTATGCTGATGAATAACATCCATTTTGAAGGTCTCGACTGTTACCGTTGTCCCTATGGCAAAACAAGAGAAACCTGTGATGTGGAATGTTTCGAAAATGCGGAGAAAGCCTTCCAGAAGTATGGCAAAGAAACGGTGGCCTGCATCGTAGAGCCGATTCTCCAGGGGGCCGCCGGGATGCGGATTTATCCGGCTGAATACTTGAGAAAACTCCGGAAACTCTGCGACCAGTACGGTGTACTTCTCATCGATGATGAAATCGCTGCCGGCTTTGGACGGACAGGAAAACTCTTCGCCATCGAACACGCCGGCGTTTCTCCGGATATCCTTTGTACCTCTAAGGGCTTGACTGCAGGCTATATGCCTATGTCCATCACCATTACCACCGATAAAATCTATGATGCCTTCTATGACGACTACGGCACCCATAAAGCCTTCGTTCATAGCCATACCTACGCAGGAAACCCCATGGGCTGCGCCATCGCCTTGGCTGTCTTGAAAATCATGAAACGAGATCACATCCTGGAAAAAGTCAATGAAGACGGCAAGTACCTCCATGAAGAACTGATGAAAGCTCTGGGCCATCATAAAAATGTAGGAGAAATCCGTCACATCGGCCTCATCAATGCCATCGAATTGGTGAAAGACCCGAAAACAAAAGAAGCCTTCGACCCCGCTAAGCGTATCGGTTGGCATATCTTCAGAAAGGCCATGGCCAAAGGCCTAGTTCTCCGCCCCATGGGAGACATCATCTACTTCAACCCGCCCCTCAATATCTCCAGAGAAGACCTGGATAAAGCCGTGGCCCTGTGCAAAGAAGCAGTGGAAGAAGTGTTGGGGAAATAGTGAAAGGCAATGCGTAATGAGGAATGCGTAGTGCGTAATGCGTAATGAAGGAGCGGCGCACAACTTATATAGCGCCGCGAGTTTGTAAGGAAATCGTCAATATCACTAGCGCCTTACCTCTCCATCGGGGGAGGTGCGGTCGTCGGAGGGGGCAGCACTGGCGGAAGGTAGCTCTTTGTTGAACCCTCCGTCATCCTGCTTTCCTGCACTCATGACATTGTACAGATCTTAGGCTTAAGGTTTAGGGTTTCTTGTTTGCCAAAAACTAATACGAACAAACAGTCAATAACGAATAATAGGAGACCAAAAGGAATTATAGCTTTTGGTCTCTTGTCTTAGGAACGCGGGTAACGGGTCACCTCACATGGCCCTTCATCCGCTGGAGCAGCCCCTATTGGTGCTTCGCACCACCTTTCCCCCGGCGGGGGAACTAAAGTTTTTACCGCTTACTTATATAATACTCCGCGGCGCTTTAATTGTTGTGCGCCGCACCTTCATTACGCACTACGCATTACGCATTAAAAATTATACTGTCCGGTGACGCACTTTGATAAGCTAGCGGTAAGACGCGCGAACCATGAACCATGAACCATGAACCTTGTCACCCAAGGCATCATTGCTGCTGACTCTATTTATTACGGCGCTCTACGCATTGATTTACAACTATTTCTCATCTATCTTTCCCATTCCTATGCATAATCGGTATAGCCGAAAAGGGCATATATGATGGACTATTCTTTTATGGAATGATATAATCACATAAGTAGATAACATAGACGGGTCATAGTGCCTGTCTATTTCATTGGGAGAAATAGACAGGGGATTTCTATGGGCCGGATACTGCTGGCAAGATGGGACTGGGGATTTTCTGGGGCTATGAGGTTGTATTTCCTCGTCCGCCTGTCTAGGAAGAATGGAGGGCTATTATGCCGGAAAAAGTAAATGGGAAAAATGTATTGAAAGATTTGGGGACCTGGATCATTGCGGCCACGGTACTGGGGGCGCTGACGGGGCTCTTTATGGGAAAGAGTGCCCATATGCTCGCACCTATCGGCGATCTCTTTATGCAGCTCATCAAGATGATCGTGGTGCCTATGGTGTTCTTTTCTTTGGTTGGCGGCGCGGCGGCTTTAGGGAAATCTAAGGGCGCTGGAAAAATCGGCGTCGTTACCTTTCTCTACTATGGTGTTACCACCGCTGTGGCTGTTATCCTGGGGATTGCGTTCAGCGTCTTTTTCAAGCCAGGCAGCGGTATCGATATGGCGGCCATCAGTGGCGCCGCAGTAGCTGTGGGGGATTTGTCTAAGGCTGCTGATTTGCCGGGGTTCTGGGAAACCATCATCGGCTTCGTGCCGGCCAATCCGGTGAAGGCTTTGACCGATGGCAATATTTTGCAAATCATCACCTTTGCGCTCTTTGTGGGTTTCTCCCTGGCTATGCTGCCGGAGGACGATAAGAAGTTCATGACCCGCATCGTGGACTGCTGCACCACCATCTGCATCAAAATCATGATGGCAATCATGCTCTTGGCACCAGTCGGCGTTTTCTGCCTCATGGCCGATGCCACAGGCAGCTTTGGCTATGATGTACTGATGAAAATCATGTACTTGGTAGGGCTCTATATCTGCGTTCTGATTCTGGTCACCTATGTGATGATCGGTGGCTCTGTGGCTCTCTTTTCCAAAACTACGGGCTATGTAGAATTTTTCAAAGCCATGTGGAAAGTGCAGGTTCTGGCCTTTTCTACCGCTTCTTCTATGGCCGCTTTGCCTCTCAATATGGCAGTCACCGAAAGAGAACTCCATGTGTCTAAGGGGACTACCGCCTTCGCTTTGCCTTTGGGGGCCACCATCAACATGAACGGCAATGCTGCTTACTATGCCATGGCTGCTGTGTTCCTGGCGCAGATGTACGGCATGGAACTCACTATGGGCCAATATATCGCCATCATCGTCACCAGTACCCTGGGCGCCGTAGGCCAGGCAGGCGTACCGGGCCCGACACTCTTGGTGGTAGCCGTCTTGGTGGCTGCCGGCATCCCCATCGATGCCCTGCCGATCCTCTTCGGCGTAGACCGTATCTTTGATATGCTCCGTACCGCCGTCAATATCACCGGTGATGCCGCTTGCGCTACCATCGTGGATCGCTTCAGAAAATAACTTTTTTATACAGAAAACAGCCATGAAAAAAGGTGTGTCCTTTTTTCATGGTTGTTTTTGATTGGAACGTAGGGGGATTAGAGGGAACATAGTGCGGAATGAATGAGTAATGCGTAGTGCGTAATGCGTAATGAAGGTGCGGCGCATAAATAATAAAGCGCCGCGCTTTTTTATTTGGTATTAGAGAGAATAACCACAGATAACAATGGTTCATAGGTTCGGCGGAGCCGTAATAGCTAGAGGCAGCAACGATGACTCCGCAAGCATCAGGGCTCATGGTTCTAGCTAGAACATCAGCGGATTGCGTTCTTTGTTGGACTGTCCGTCAATGTGCTATCCCGAACCCTTGAACCATGAACCTTCGAACCTTTAGCTTATAATACTCCGCGGCGCTTTAATTGTTGTGCGCCGCACTACACACTACGCACTACGCACTGAAGTGTCCCCAGCTGGTGTCCGCACTTTGATAATCTAGCGGTAAGACGCGACACCTCCCATTTCTCCTCAATATGTTATAATGGTAAAGCAATAAATCAGTCAATGAGTAAGGAGTAGGATTTCATGAATACAGAAAGAAAAAATTTGTTTTGCCAGTTAGGTACATGGATTATCATAGCCACGGTGCTTGGGGCTGTGGTGGGGCTTGTGATGGGTCCATCGGCTGGGGTGCTGGCGCCTTTGGGAAATTTGTTTATGAAATTGATCCAAATGGTGGTGGTGCCTATGGTCTTTTTCTCTATTTTAGGAGGGGCGGCTTCGCTGGGGCAGTCTTTGGGAATCGGAAAAATTGGCGTGGCCACTTTTTTCTATTACACGGTGACTAGCTTGATTTCTGTGACCATCGCTCTGGTGGCGGGTGCTGTCTTTTGTCCGGGAATGGGGCTCGATGTATCCCATATAGAGTTTGCTTCTCTGTCAGCAGAGGAGGTGGAGAAGGCCCAGTCTCTTCCGGGGTTCTGGGATGTTCTTATTTCTTTTATTCCTGCCAATCCTTTTCAAGCACTGGCAGAGGGACATATTTTGCAGGTCATTGTTTTTTGTCTCTTTGCAGGCTTTGCCTTGGCCCATCTGCCTAAGGCGGATCGGGATTTCATGATGCGCATCGTGGACAAGGGGACACAGATTTGCGTGAATATCATGATGACTATCATGCTGTTTTCTCCTGTCGGCGTCTTTTGCCTCATGGCTGATGCTACGGGCAGTTTCGGCTACGAAGTCTTATTGAAACTAGTGTATCTTATTGGTTTGTATATCTTGGTCATTGTCCTCATTACCTATGGCATGATTGGCGGTTCGGTGGTTTTGTTTGCCCCTCATGTGACATATAGGAAATTTTTCCGTGCCATGGCTAAGGTGCAGCTCTTTGCTTTTTCCACCTCTTCTTCTATGGCTACTTTGCCGCTGAATATGAAAGTGGCAGAACAGGAACTCCATATTTCCAAAGCCATCACATCCTTTGCTTTGCCCTTGGGAGCCACCATCAATATGAATGGTACCGCTGCCTATAACGCTCTGGCCGCTGTGTTCTTGGCCCAGCTTTGCGGCATGGAACTCACCATGGCCCAATATATGGCACTCTTGGTTTCCAGTACCGTCGGTGCCATCGGCCAAGCCGGCGTGCCGGGCCCTACCTTCCTCATGGTGGCCATCCTCCTCTCCGCAGGGATCCCTATCGAAACCCTCCCCATCCTTTTCGGTGTCGACCGCATCTTCGATATGCTCAGAACCCCAGTCAATATCACCGGTGACACCGCCTGCGCCGCTATCGTGGAAAGGTTTACAAAGAATGCGTAATGAGGAATGCGTAATGCGTAATGGTGGAGCGGCGCTTTCATTGTTGTGCGCCGCACCTTCATTACGCACTACGCATTCCTCATTACGCATTAAAAGTGGCACTGTCCGGTAACGCACTTTGATAAACTGGCGGTAAGACGCGCGAACCATGAACCATGAACCATGAACCTTTATGCTTGCGGAGTCATCGCTACTGACTCTAGCTATTACGGTCTTACTGAACCCCCGAACCTTTTCTATACCCAACAAAAAGAGGATATCCCATAGGCCCATTTCCTATGAGATATCCTTTTCATTTATTTCCATTCTCCTGCTTTGATGGCGATCCAGCCGGCGGCATAGGGGGCTATGTCGTAGTGTTGGAAGATGAAGTAGATGCCTCGATCTTCACCGATGTAGAAGTCTTTGGGCCATTGGGTGATGGTTTCCAAAGCGTCGGGGAAGAGGGAGAGGCCTTGTTCTTCTGCTTGGCGGGCGATGATGGCTTGGATTTCTTCTTTGGTCTGGTGAGGTAGAATTTTCAGAATCTGGGCGTAGGTGATTTTGCTGCCGTCTTCTCGGAAATTCAATCCCACGATGTGATGGGAGGGATGGGCAGCGCGGGACATCATGGTGGATTCCAGGAGGATATAGCTATGGACGCCGTCTTTCTGGAGGCCCGCTTGCCAGGTGGCATAGCCTTGGGTGGGACCAAATTCGTTGTCTTCCGGCAGGTGGGTGTAGAAGGAGTAGAGTTCCGCTTCGATGGCGCTATTCACTTTGGCCCGGGCCAAGGGGGTGCCGCCTTTCCATACGGGATACTTCACTTCGATCCGGTCACGGCTGGCCATGGCTTCGACGACGGTTTCTGATTGATTCCCTAAGGCCGGCTGCATGGCATCGGTCCCTGGCCCCATAGCAGCGAGAAGGGCGAAAATTCCGGTGATGAGCATCTTTTTCATAGTAAAACCTCCTTTTTTTGAATGCGTAATGCGTAATGCGTAATGCGTAGTGGTGGTGCGGCGCACAGCTTATAAAGCGCCGCATTTTTATTACAAACAACTAACAACCAGCAACAAACCAATACGAGGTTCATGGGTTCATGGTTCGAGGGTTCGGGCGGAAGAATGCGTAATGCGTAGTGGTGGTGCGGCGCACAAATTATGAAGCGTCGCGAGTTTAGAAGGAAATTGCCAACACCGCTAGCCTCTTATCTCCCCATCGGGGGAGGTGCGGTCGTCGGAGGGGGCAGCACTGGCGGAAGGTAGCTCTTTGTTGAACCCTCCGTCATCCTGCTTTCCTGCACTCATGACATTGTACAGATCTTAGGCTTAAGGTTTAGGGTTTCTTGTTTGCCAAAAACTAATACGAACAAACAGTCAATAACGAATAATAGGAGACCAAAAGGAATTATAGCTTTTGGTCTCTTGTCTTAGGAACGCGGGTAACGGGTCACCTCACATGGCTCTTCATCCGCTAGAGCAGCCCCTATTGGTGCTTCGCACCACCTTTCCCCCGGCGGGGGAACTAAGGAAATCGCCGCTTTTCAATACTTCGCGGCGGCTTCATAATTTGTGCCGCCGCTCCTTCATTACGCATTACGCACTACTCATTATACTAAGTGCAGTGTATTTTTGAAGTCTTTAATGTAGTGACGGGAGACGGGGACTTTTTCTTTGGGGAAGTAGTTCAGGGTGAGGAGCAGGGTGCCGTTGTCTTGGCTTTGGATTTCTTGGATCATGGAGAGGTTCACGATGTAGCCTTTATGGGTGCGGAAGAATCCCAGGGGGGAGAGCAGGGTCTCGATGTCTCGGAGGGTCATTTTGGATTCGATGATGCCGCTGGTGGTGTAGAAGAGGGAGCGGTCGGATTTTTCTGTGGAGATGAGGATGATTTCCTGGGAAGGGGAAATCATGATGGTCCGGTCCTTGGTCTGGAGGGAGATTTTCTGGTAGTAGGTGATGATTTCTCCCGGGGCTTTTTCTTTTTCTTTCAGGGCTAGGCTGTCGGCCAGGCGGTGGATGGTGCGGGCGATGCGGCTTTCATCGTAGGGTTTCAAGATGTAGTCGAAGGCTTCCAGTTCGAAGGCTTGGACGGCGAATTGGCTATAGCCGGTGGCAAAGACGATTTTCACTGGCAGGTCCATGCGGACGATTTCTTTGGCACATTCCAGACCGTTCATGAGAGGCATTTCGATATCTAGAAACAGAATATCCACATTGGGATGAGTCCGGAGAAAGGCCAATACTTCTTTGCCATTGGCACATTCGCCTACAATTTTCACGCCCGGAATGGCGGACAGTTCATACTTCAGTTCTCCCCGAGCCGGTAGTTCGTCATCGGCTACAAGGACACGGATTTCTTTCATATAGAGCTCCTTTCGGTTGGAAACATTTTTCATTTAAGACGGAAATTTAAATAGTTAGGAGTTAGGAGTGAGGAGTGAAGGCGGCGAGCGCATCGAATTACTCTTATACGGACTATTTTCATGTATCACAGAGTCCGTTTCTATATGCTCGCCGATTTTGTGAGCGGGTAGCAGTAGGCAGTTACCAGTACATGGACTGCTAACTGTTTACTGCCAACTGCCTACTTTATAAAAAGGGGTATTGGGGCGCTTCTAAATTTTGTGCGCCCCTTCCACCACTCCTCACTCCTAATTCCTCACTCCTAACTGCTTTTACATAGTGGTGATACGTATCGTCTGCCCCGTGGCAGCTACTTTTTCTACCACTTCCGGTGGCTTGGCGATGGGGGTGGATTCGATTTTGGGAATCTTGGTGAATACCAGGGTGCCTTTATTTTCTCGGCTGGCGATGTGGAGACCGCTCTTTTCACCGAAGAGGGAAATAAGGCGCTGGTGGACATTGATGAGGCCGATGTGGTCTCGCCGCTTGTGGTCGATTAAGAGTTTGGGAATTTTATTTCTAGGAATCCCTACGCCGGTGTCATAGACGTAAATTTTGAAATAGTCTTTGTGCTCGATGAGGCCCGCTTTGATACGGCCCCCTTCGGGACGTTTGAAGATGCCGTGGATGACCGCATTTTCCACCAGTGGTTGCAAAAGCAGCGGTGGCACTTGGATGGTGTCCAGTTTATCGTCTGGAAAATCGTAGGTGATTTGGAGTCGGTCACCGAAGCGAGCCCGTTCCAGTTCGGTGTAGCACTGGATGACGTGTAGTTCTTCCGACAGGGAAATCAGTTTCGATGGATTGTTTAAGCTATGACGGAAATAATCGGATAGGTAGCTGATGAGTTTTCGCGCATTTTCTGGATCACTTCGGACGTAGTAACTGATGGTATTTAATGTGTTATACAGGAAATGGGGGTTGATTTGGGCTTGGAGAGCACGGATTTCTGCTTCTGCCAGGAGATTTTCTTCTTCTTTCATTTTGTCATATTCGTAGATGGCTTCGAGAATATGGCAGATACCGTATAGAAATTCATTGCCCATGTTGGTGAAATTGTCCCCTTTGCTTTTGGCGGCGATGATGTATCCCACCGCTTGTCCTTTATAGGTGACGGGCAGCGTCACCAAGTGGGGCATAGGCGGAAGGGATTTTTGCAATTTCAGGATTGCAATTTCTGCATCCCCCTGGTTTTTATCTGCTTCTGTTTTGTAGGCTGTGCGGGTGAAAACTTGGTCTTTGTAAATGACAGCGGTCCAGATCAGACTCGGAAGGGCGGCGGTCACAATTTCTGTAACTTTGGATACGTTGAAGGCTTTGAAGCCATCGTGCAAGGTGCCAAACAGGGTAATGACCGCATGGAAGGTATTCTTGGTGGTTTGTGTTTTTTCTGTATCTCTCTGATGGATATAAAATTCAAGAATCATGTAATACAGACTGACCGCAATGGTATTGGTGATGATAATAGGAACGGATAAATCGAAAAAGTCCCACGGGTGTGCCACCGTATCTGGCCAGGTAAGGAATGCAAAGAAAAGCCAGAAGAGAAGCTCCAGTGCGGCCGCATCGAGAAAACTCCACATCCATAAATTGTGATGGTGACTTTTGAGACGGTTGGACAGAAAGCCTGCCGCAATCCCCTGGATGATGGAAAGTCCGCCGTGAACAAATGCGGCATCGGTGTCAATGAAGAAAGCACGATGGATGCCTGTGACGATACCCACCACAGTGCCTACCACAGGCCCTCCAACGAAACCGCCCAGGATAATGCCCACGGCACGGAAATTGATGATACCGCCGCCGGCGCTGACGTTCCAATAGGTGCCGCAGAGCCCCATGAGGGAGAAGATAACACTGAGGAGAATAATGTGCTTTCGTTCAAAATGCTTTGCCGAAATGGCTTCGCGGAAAAACGTGGTGCGAGCCACCAAAAGCAATAGGAGAAGAAAGATGGAAATACCAAACCAGACATGCTGTATGCCGACGATCCAGGAGAAATTCATGATGGCAGGAGCTCCTTTCTTTTTTAGAGTGCGTAGTGCGTAATGCGTAGTGCGTAATGGTGGAGCGGCGCACAATTCATGTAGCGCCGTGTTTTATTAAAGGTTCTGTAGCGATGGCGGGGCTAGAGGAACATGGAAGTGAAGCGTGTGTTTAAAGGTTCTGTAGTGACGTGGGGGCTGGAGAAACAGCGAGGTGAAATGTGTATCATAAGGTTCTATTTAGCATCAGAACCCTATGATACAGGAATCATCAAAATGTAAATCCAGCGGATATCGTACTACCAGAACCTTATGTTGCAATGAAAATCCAGCGAAAAAGTCTCATCAGAACCTTAAATTTATGAGAAAATCATGAATGATAACTTACAGTGCATGATATTGTGGCTCAATGCATGTTACCCTTTGACTCATGCATCTTACCTTTAAAAATTTTGAATTGATTTTACCATCCCGTATACTATGGACAGTAAAAATGAAAGAGCGTGAAAATCACTCTGCAGTTCCTATTATTATAACAAAATAATAAGAATGGAAAAAGATTTTTGATAGGAACCATACGCTGTACTTAGTCTCCTCTGGAAGGGAGAGGGAGACTTGAAATAGAGACGCTCGAAGTTGTAAGAAAGGAAGGGTTATTATGGTTATTTATGGTGTTTCACTCTTGGCTGGTTGTTACTTGGCAGGAAATATCATCGGTGATGTGCTGGGGGCTCTTTTGGGAGTTAAGGCCAATATCGGCGGCGTAGGTTTTGCTATGTTGCTCTTGATTATTATTTCTGCCTGGGCACAGAAGAAAGGCCTCATGAAAGCTCCGGAAGAACAGGGAATTAAATGGTGGTCCGCTATGTACATTCCGGTCGTTGTAGCTATGAGTTCTATCCAGAACGTAGCGGCTGCCCTGTCTGGCGGTGTGGTGGCTATCCTGAGCGGTATCCTGGCAGTAGCAATTTGCTTCCTCTTGATTCCAGTTCTGTCTGGCAAACGGAAAGAAGAAGTTTCTGCTAAAGAATTGGCTCACGATCAGAGTAAATAATAATTGGGTGACTAGGGACTAGTGACTGGTGACTGGGAATGTTGAAAGCAGTCATACCAGTCACTAGTCACGAGTCACCAGTCACTAGCTATTAGTAAGGAGAAATAACATGGATATCGCAGCAATGATTACTAAATTGTTTGTAAAAAATGGCATGGTCTTCGGCTTCATGCTGTTGGGTGTTGTCACTTATGTGGCGTATAAATTGGGCGCTTTGACCAAAGGTCGTGTACATGGCAGTGCAATTGCTATTTTCCTCGGCTTGGTTCTGGCTTACATCGGCGGTGAACTGACCGGAGGTAACAAAGGGATTGCAGACGTTCCGCTTTTTGCTGGCATGGGCCTCGTTGGTGGCGCTATGTTCAGAGATTTCGCTATCGTTTCTACTGCATTCGGTGCGGATCTTCGCGAAATTAAAAAAGTAGGTTGGAGAGGTGTAGCTTCCCTCTTCATTGGTGAATTTGTTTGCCTCGTCGCTGGTATCGCTGTGGCATATCCATTGGGATATACCAGTGCCGTAGATCTGGTTACCATCGGTGCTGGGGTTGCTACTTTCGTAGTTGGACCTGTCACTGGTGCCGCTCTGGGTGCTTCTTCTGAAGTTATCGCTATTTCCATCGCTGCTGGCGTTGTGAAATCCGTCCTCGTTATGGTAGTCACTCCATTCGTGGCAAAACCACTGTCTATCAATAACCCACAGTCTGCTATGGCATTCGGTGGCATGATGGGTACTACTTCTGGTACCGCTGCTGGTATGGCTGCTGTCAATCCAAAATTGGTTCCATACTGCGCTATGACCGCTACTTTCTTCACTGGCCTGGGATGCTTGCTCTTCCCATCGATCTTCTATTTCCTGACCGCCATGGTATTCTAAAAAACAGTTAGAAGTTAGTAGTGAGAAGTGAGAAGTGAAGGTGCGGCGCAACAAAATTTGGAAGCGCCGAACGTATAAAAATTTATACATACGAGATTTAGTGGCTAGGGATTAGGGATTAGGGATTAGAAATATTTCTTGATCCCTGGCTATTCATCTTTGCTTTCAACATCAAAGGCATAACGATTTCTCTCATGAGTTGATAGTGTTTATCAGCACATTTGAGAAACCTGAGAAACTTGAGCATCCTGAGAAACCTGTCATATCTAGCGGATTTTTTGCTCATTGCCACTAATCCTTATCTTGACATCTTACTTCTCCTGTGATAATACATATAACGTACAATATATATATCCAATAATAATGAGAACCTGTATATTATTGTTTATCTACATTTTATTTGAAAGGAAGTTTACTCATGTTAGAAATTAAACCAAGCAATAAGAACTGGCACACCAGAGGCGATGACACCGCTGAAAGAATCAAAGCAGGTGCTGTATACGCAGATGGCAAGATTGTTGACGCTGCCAATGCAGCCAAACTCCTGGAAGCTGTCCTTCGTCCTGGCGACAAAGTGAACATTGAAGGGGATAACCAGAAACAGGCTGATTTCCTTGCCAAAGAACTTTGCAAAGTAGATCCAGAAAAAGTGCATGATCTCCATATGATTCAGTCCACTCTGTCCATTCCGGAACATCTCGATGTATTTGACAAAGGCATCGCTAGAAAACTGGACTTCGCATACGCTGGCAGCCAGGGCAAACGTCTGGCACAGATGGTACAGAACGACGGCGTAGAACTAGGCGCTATCCATACCTATCTGGAAATGTATTCCCGTTACTTCATCGACCTGGTACCGAGAGTATCCCTGGTTTGCGCTGATGCAGCTGATAAAGACGGCAACATTTACACCGGATTCTCCACCGAAGATACCCCAGCTATCGTAGAAGCTACCAAATTCAACCAGGGCATCGTGGTATTCCAGGTTAATAAAATTGTAGACAAACTCCCAAGAGTGGACATTCCAGCTGACTGGGTAGACTTCGTTATCGAAAGCCCGACCCCATACATGCTGAATCCACTATTCACCAGAGATCCAGCTAAGATTACCGACGACCGCATCATGAAAGCTATGATGGCTATCAAAGGCATCTATGCTGAATATGGTGTCAAAGTACTGAACCACGGCGTTGGCTTCGATACCGCTGCTGTAGAACTCTTGCTCCCGACCTTCGGCGAATCCCTGGGACTTCGCGGCAAGATCTGCACCCACTGGGTACTGAATCCACATCCGACCCTGATTCCAGCTATTGAAACCGGCTGGGTACAGGCTGTATACTCCTTCGGCTCTGAAGTGGGTATGGAAGAATACATCAAAGCTCGTCCAGACATCTTCGCTATCGGACCGGATGGCACCATGCGTTCCAACCGTGCATTCTGCCAGGCTGCTGGTCACTATGCTGCTGATATGTTCATCGGCTCCACCATGCAGATCGACCGTTACGGCAACTCCTCCACCGCTACCAAGAACAACGTAGCAGGTTTCGGCGGCGCTCCGAACATGGGCTGCGATGCCAAAGGCCGTCGTCATGTCACCCCGGCGTGGAAGAAAGCCGGCGAAGAAGTGGCTAATCGCTTCGAACTCATGGGCGATAGAAACCGCGGCAAGAAACTGGTTGTTCAGATGATCACCACCGTTTCCGCTAAAGGCTTCCCGGGCTTCGTAGACCAGCTGGATGCAGTAGCTCTGAAGAAGAACGCTAACCTGGATCTGGAACCAATCATGATTTACTCCGATGACCTGACTCATATCGTATCTGAAGAAGGCATCGCTTACCTCCACAAATGCCACAACATGGAAGAAAGAATGGACGCTATCCGCGCTATCGCTGGCAAGACTGAAGTGGGCAAACTGGAAAATCCGGAAATCACCAAGAAACTCAGAAAAGAAGGCATCGTGAAGAAGCCAGAAGACTTCGGCTTCGATCCTGCTTCCGCTACCAGAGAACTCCTGGCAGCTAAGAACATGAAAGACCTGGTTGACTGGTCCGGCGGACTGTACAACCCACCAGCTAAATTCAGAAACTGGTAATTGAGAAAATTGGTTGCGTCTTTTGGGATGAAAAAGGATAGAAGCAAAGGTTATTATTGTGTAGATTCCGATTTCATCATTTGTCACGCATCGCAAAGATAAAGGGGTATGTATTCTGCCTCTTTACAAAATCTAACAAATTAAAAATACCGCTACTGATTGGGGTATACTCCAGTTAGTAGCGGTATTTTTTTATGGAAGTGAGGCGTATAGGGCAATGCTGTTAGGTTAAGGATTTGCGTTGGTAGATATGATTCCGCTAATGATAACAGGTTACTCAAGTTTCTAAGGGTTCTCAAGTTGCTCAGGTTCCCCGAATGTGCTGATAGACGCTAGCGTCATTAGCTCATTCGAGAAACGTGAGAAACCTAAGTAGCCTTAGAAACCTGAGTAACCTTTGTATCAGCAGTAATCATCGCATATTTCGCTTAACTTAACTTAACAGCATTAGCGTATAGGGGGCGGTGTGACAAAATTAGGAAGCGTCGCATTATAATGTTTTGGTGACTGGTGACTGGTGACTGGTGACTGGTGACTGGTGACTGGTGACTGGTGACTGGTGACTGCGGACTGGGGATTAGGAAATAGGGATTAAGAAATATGTGTCGCTAGCCAAAAACGTCATTTCGACCGATGGGATTTGTGCTTGATGACTATGTCGTGTAGTTTGGTACTATGTTGGACAGAAGTGGAGAAATCTCAACGCAATAGCGGGAATGGTTCTAGTTGAACTATCCCGTTACGGTCGGAGTCCGCTGCGTGGAATCTTGTTAGGGAAACATCGATTAAATTAGTGTTTCCTTAACAACCTCGGGGCCTAATCCCTAGTCACTAGTTACCAGTCCCTAGTCACTCCTTACAATATTTCCCAATGGTTGCTACCACTTTTTCTATTTCCAGTGGTTTCGTCAGGTGGGCGTTCATGCCGGCGTCCAGGCAGCGTTTGGAGTCTTCTTCGAAGGCGTTGGCTGTCATGGCGATGATGGGGATGGTTTTCGCATCGGGGCGGGTGAGTCTTCTGATTTCCTTGGTGGCGGTGAGGCCGTCCATGATGGGCATCATGATATCCATCAAGATGGCATTAAAGGTGCCAGCTGGTTTTTCTTGGAACAGATGAAGGGCTTCCAATCCATTGGCGACCCGTGTGATATGGGCGCCTTCATCGGTGAGGAGCATGTCCGCAATTTCTGCATTGAGCTCGTTGTCTTCTACTAGCAGCAGGTGGAGACCATGGATATCGCTTGGGATTGTGTTTTCTTCTTCATGAGGCTTTTCTGGTGGTGCAATCTCAAAGGGGATGGTCAAGGTGAAGGTGGATCCTTTGCCTTCTTCACTGGTGGCGGTAATGGTACCGCCCATTTGCTCCACTAAACTTTTTACAATGGTCATGCCCAGGCCGGTGCCCTGGTAGATGCTTCTAGCATCTTTCCGTTCTTGTACAAAGGGGTCAAAGATGCGTTTGACAAATTCTGGTTTCATGCCTATGCCAGTATCTGAAATGGTCCAGCGGTAGGTACAGTGCCCCTCTTTTTCTCCCAAGAAATCCACTGTGGTGGTGATGCTTCCGTGGGGGCGATTGTACTTGATACAGTTGCCGTAGATATTGAGGAAAATCTGTCTCAGATGCAAAGGACTGCCGTAGATGTAGGGGGAGGGGAAGGCTGATTTTTCCGTCTGATCCACCCAGGAAAGGCCTGCTTCGGTGGCACGGTTGATGATGATGGTTTCTATGTCATGCATGAGCGTATCCAGTTCGATATATTCATGGGATAGGACGGTATGTCCTTCTTCCAGTTTGCTCATTTGCAATACGTCATTGATGAGGGATAACAGGTGGTTGGCAGCCACTTGCATTTTTCCCTGGTTTTCTAACACCAGATTTTTATCATCGAAGTGTTCTTCATTGATTTTCAAAAGACCAATGATACCATTCAAAGGGGTACGGATGTCATGGCTCATGCGGGAAAGAAATTCCGTTTTGGCCCGGTTGGCAGTGCTCATTTCATCCAGTGCCGTCTGCAGACGGGCATGTTCCGCTTCGTCTTTGGCGTGGTTAGCGGTGGTATCCTGCAATAGTACAATGGCGCTGACCATAGGAATTTCTTTCTGTGTGTCTGTGTCGAATACCACGGTTTGTGTCATCAAAACGGTTTTCTGAATCCACCGAATGAATCCATCATCTTCTTGGTGACAATATTCCACGGTGAGGTGTTTTTCTCCTGCTGCGAATCGTTTCAGCAAATCTTTTGGATGGATGGTGAGTCGATAGCTTCCTAAGGTTTCTTTGGTGACTTTGGGGAGGTATTCATGGCAGTAATCGGTATAGGGACAGGGCAGTGGATACTCAATGAACAGCTTTTGGTCCTTTCCTTGTTTACTGGTAGGTGTAATACTTCGTTCCAAAATATTTTTTGTCAAATTGACGGTATAAATGCATCCCGCCATATCCAGCAGGGCATCCACATAGCTGTCATTTTCCAAAATGGATTGTTTCAGTTGTTCATAATACAAAGTGAGCTGCTCTTTGGCATCCAGGGTGAGATGATTGCTTTGGTGAATCATTTGGAATGCCAGGAGGAAATGGTGAAGATGTCCCTCTTCATCCCAGTCTACTGGAATTACGGTGACGCAGTTGTACTGACTGTTTTCTGTGATGCTATAGGGCAGCTTCAGCACATCTTCTGGCTTTCTGAGAGTGTCTTGTAAATGAGAAAGCTGCAGCGATTCTCGGATGTGATGGCGGTCCTCTTTTTCTACTTGTTCTGATACCAGCTGTTCTGCCGCACCAGAGTAACTGCCATCGGAGGCTAGGAAGAACGCATCACCACCGCGAATGGTGCGATAGGTGTCCAACCGGGCGTCACAATACAGGCAGGCGGCGAAATTTTTTCCGTGGTGATTGACCAATTTCAACAGTTGGAAATCCAATCTCTTTTCAGCAGCCGCTTCTTCTCGTTTCACATGGTTTTTATTGATGTACATATTTTTATCAGCCAAGATGAAGAGTTCCCGCATGGGGCTACCCGGATTGTCGCTTGCTAAAGAGAAACCCACTGCATAGCTCAAAGGGGTATCTGGATGGGACTTGGATTCTTTTGCCATTTGGCTGCGTACGTTCGCAAGGCACTGTTTCAACTGGTTTTCCTTCAGCCCATAGGTGATGCCTAGAAATTCATCACCGCCGGCCCGACCGATGAAATGCTCTTTCGGCATAGCGCTGCGAAGACAATTGGCAAAGCGGCGAATGTAGGCATCGCCCGCCTCGTGACCCATGCTGTTATTGATTCGTCGTAAGTTATTCAAATCAAAACTCAGTACACCTATATTCTTGGCTGCAGGTGCTGGGTCATCCAAAAGTTCCTCGCATTTGTTTTTGTTCGGAAGTCCTGTGGCTTGGTCCAAATACACCTTTTTCTGCAATAATTTGTTTTGCATGGCAAAACGAACCATGCGAAATAACTCGGCACCGATAAGGAACATGAGCATGATGATATCGGCGGTGATATATTTTTCCAAAATAGACAAGGACGACGCTTTTCGCTGTGAATAGGCTTCTGCGAGTCCGGTGGCTTCGTCACAAATGTTGAAGAAGTGTTCACTGATGGGAATGATTTCTGTCTGGTCTGCGCCGACTTCACGGACTTTGTATATTTCCTGTTTCAGAAGAGAAAAATAATTGTCCAATTCGACCATTTTGTCCTGAAAAGCCGTATCGTCCAATTGGACCAGCTCTAATTGACGATCCCCTTCACGCAAGCCCTTAATAAACGATTCCACACTTTCTAGCATCTCATCTTCCGGTTGATGGGAAATTTCCAGCTTCACCACCCGCTGGGTCTTCCCACGGACAAGCCCGGCATAATTGACAATGCGTGCTGTCCCCTGGATGTCGGACACAATCATCATCATATAGACGATGAGCCCAATTAGAACCAGCGCCAAAGCGGCAATGGCCCCTTGAATATAGTTTGTTTTCTTTTTTTTCTTTGTCATATACATTCTCCTTGTGATAGATTTCCCCTATGTATCAAAAGGGTATATATACTATGTTTTTTATATTATATCATAAAGTGGTAACTGGGATGGGGGTGTTGGTTGTTTGGGTTACATGCCGAGTTCTTTTGTGATAACTCGTCGCAGGGAAAGAGGCATTGGTTTTGGGGTTGAGGTTTGATCGGCAACTCCTAACCCCAAAACCTTAAACCAATGAGGATCCGTTTTTGTGCGAAATGTGTAGTAAGAATACGGAGCATAAACCGACAACTAACAACAAACAACCTACAACAAAATTCAAAATAATCAAATTCTAATGTTAAAAATGTTCGTTTTGGGAGAAAAATTTTTGATTATATAGACAGAGGGGGAAAAATGCAATGAGGAATTAGAAATGAGGAATGAGGAATGAAGGTGGCGGCGCACGAATTATATAGCGC
>CAKQBK010000021.1 GCA_934216155.1 uncultured Dialister sp. | reverse complement strand
CATTCATTTATTTTTAATAATCAACGGTACGAATAAGACAAGGAGTACCGTTTACACAAAATACTTGACACTATCAAAATAAAGGGTGCTTATTTCTACCTTTCAACGGTTTCCCGTATCCACCTACAGTAGAAATAAACACCCTTTCATTCCCCATCCGGTGACAGGGATAGTGTCAAATATGAAGCTGAATATAAAATAGCATAGCTTATCTTCATTGTCAAATAACTGTTGGAAGTTGGCGGTTAGCAGTTAGCTGTTAACGGTTGACGGTTAACGGTTAACGGTTAACTGCCAACGGCTAACTGCTAACTGCTAACTGCTAACCGCCTTTCCGCCTTGCCAAATCCCCTCCAGTATCATAAGATAAAGGCACAGGAGGATCTATGACAAAAATAGAACAACTGAAAGAAGACATCATCCGCCTTGTCACCGAAAAAGGCTATCCCGCAGAGCTGGGCCTTCTGATGGCTGCCCAACTTGGCACGGAATACGCCATGAACCGCATGGTGAGCTACCTCTCCCACGTCACCCCAGGCAACGCAGAAGAAATGGTAGACGAAATGCTCGCCATCTGCGCCGATCGAGATTTCTTCGTGGAAAAGAAAAAGGCGGAACATTATCAGCAGAAATACAATCAAATGCTGTGGGAATCTAAAAACGACTAGCCCGCTAGAGACATGTTTCACGTGAAACATTAACTTCAGTGAGGAGTTAGGAGTGAGGAATGAGGAGTGATTGAAGGGGCGCACAACTTATATAGCGCCCCAATACCCCTTTTTATAAAACAGGCAGTTAGCGGTTAGCAGTAGGCCGTATTTTACCGCTGACTGCCTACTGCCAACTGCCTGCCAAAACGGCGAGCATCTAGAAACGGACTTTGTGCTATACGAAGTTATCCATATAAGAGTAATTCGGCGCGCTCGCCGGCCTCCATTCCTCACTCCTAATTCCTCACTCCTCACTATATAATAAATAGCGTTTACCGTTCTATGTACCAAAGGAGGTTACCCCCCCATGAAAACCATCCATACCAAACACGCACCAGCTGCCATTGGACCCTATTCCCAGGCGAAGAAAGTGGGACCATTTCTGTTTCTCTCCGGACAGATCGGAATCAAGCCGGAAGAAGGGAAAATTGTAGAAACCACACTGGAAGGCCAGGCAGAACAGGTTTGTCAAAACATCGAAGCGGTTCTGAAAAAAGCAGACTGCACCATGGACGACGTGGTGAAAACCACCTGTTTCCTTACAGACCTCTCCAGCTTTGGTGCCTTCAATGAAATTTACGCCAAGCACTTCACCAGCAAACCGGCCAGAAGCTGCGTAGAAGTCTCCGCCCTTCCTGCAGGGGCACTATGTGAAGTGGAAGTTGTGGCATATAAAAAGCAGTGAGGAATGAGGAATAAGGAGTGGTGGAAGGGGCGCACAATTCATATAGCACCCCAATACTCCTTTTTATATTAATGCCATTAAGTTAAGGATTTGCGTTGGTAGGTATGATTCTGCTAGTGGTGACAGGTTGCTCAAGTTTCTAAGGCTGCTCAGGTTGCTCAGGCTCTCCGAATGTGCCGATAGACGCTAGCGTCATTAGCTCATTCGAGAAACATGAGAAACCTAAGTAGCCTAAGAAACCTGAGTAACCTTTGCATCAGCAGAAATCATCACATATCTCGCTTAACTTAACAGCATTGCCTTTTTATATAACGTTTCACGTGAAACCAAAATAAAAAGGGGTATTGGGGCGCCCTATAATTTGATGCGCCCCTTCCACCACTCCTCATTCCTAATTCCTCACTCCTCACTATTTCAATACTTACAAAGGAGAACTGATACCTATGGACTTCAACACACTATGCACCGGTTGCCGGACCTATCGCCGCTTCACCCAGGAATCGATTCCGGCAGAAATTTTGGACGAATTGATGGACAATGTCCGCATTGCCAACAGTGCTATGAATAGCCAGGTGCTGCGCTATGTACTGGTGAAAGACAAAGATCTGGTAGCGCAAATGCAGCCTATGATTCATTGGGCTGGGGCCCTTCCGCCGGAACTGGGCACGCCGAAGAAAGATGAACAGCCTACAGCGTTCGTTCTGATCTGCAAAGACGGTCGGGGCAATCCCTGGACCGACATCGACGTAGGTATTTCTGCCCGCACCATCACATTAAATGCGTACTCCCACGGCATCGGTTCCGCTATGCTGGGGGCTGTGGAATTTGCTAAAATGAAAGAACTTTTGGAACTTCCGGAAAACTGGAACCCCCGCCTCCTCATCGCCCTGGGCTATCCGGGCTGCAAGAGCACCATCGTAGACGTTCCCGAAGACGGCGCTATCAAGTATTTCCTGGATGAAAATAAAGATTACTGCGTCCCGAAACGGGCACTGGCTGATATTTGTATTAAGAAATAAGTTTAGAAGCAGAAAACGGCACTTGACTGGAGTGCCGTTTTTGTGTGGATATAAGGTTATTATTCTGCCATGTCCTTGCTACTCACATATAAATGATACCGCTTAGCCAAAGGTTATATAGGTTAGGTTATGATACTAACGTAAGCCTCATAACCTTTTATAACCCTTTATAACCTTGTCTCTATCAATCCATGGTTTTTGTTTGACACAGTAAGAAGTAGAATTATAACCTTTTAGTCAAACGTTTCACGTGAAACATGAGGATCGCAACCTTGAAATCTAATTCCTAATATAAAAAGGCGGCGCTTCCTAATTTGACGCGCCGCCACCACCACTTCTAACTTCTCACTTCTAACTTCTCACTGCTTTTATCCAATTTCAAACACCACTGTCACATGGCTTTCCATTTTGGCTTCGCCGGGATCGAGCGGGGTCGGTGCGGCTTCGTCGTTGCTTCTAACGGCCATACTGACTTTCATCAACCGATAGGGCACCACATTGTTGCTGTCTTCGCTGACAGAAATCACATTCACCACAGAACGCCCCAAGGTGCTAGCCATGATATTGGCTTTACGGAGCGCATCGGCGGTGGCTTCTTTCAGGGCCTGGTCTTTGTACACCTGGGTATTTTCTACAGAAAAATCGATGGAATCAATGCGATTGGCTCCCGCTTCCACGGCGGCATCCATCACGTCGCCAGTCTTTTCCAAACGAGTAACCACCACGTTCATGGAATTGTTGCAATTGTATTTCTTATTTTTCACCCGTCCCTTATCATCATAAGTGTTCTGGGGAGACACACTGTAATTCTGGGTTTCGATTTTCGACGCATCGGCGCCAGCCGCAATGACTGCATTTCTGACGGCCGTCATGGTATTTGCATTTTCCCGCACCGCCGCCTTCACATTGGGCGAACTGGTTTCCACCGACAGATGGATCGTGGCGGTGTCACTCTTGGCAGTCACCACCGCACTGCCGGAGACAGTGAGACTTCTACGAGGTGCTTCTTCTGCCTGGGCAGACATACAAGAAATAGCCAACACCCCAGCAGTCATGAGGGCGATCAATTTTTTATTCATACATAACTCCCCTTTCATGTTATTGACTCTCAGTCATTTTTCTATATTATATGGTTCATTTATATAGATATCAAGGTGTATGTAAGTTCACACTTATTTTAGTCCCCCCTTCGGGGGAAGGTGGTAAGTTAAGGATTTGCGTTGATAGACATGATTCCGCTAGTAGTGACAGGTTACTCAAGTTTCTAAGGCTTCTCAGGTTGCTCAGGTTCTCCGAATGTGCCGATAGACGCTAGCGTCATTAGCTCATTCGAGAAACGTGAGAAACCTAAGTAGCCTGAGAAACCTGAGAACCCTTAGAAACTTGAGCAACCTGTCCCCACTAGCGGAATCATGTCTATCAACGCAAATCCTTAACTTAACAGCATTACCCCGGCGGGGGCGATACCCGCTAGAGAGAAATCCGCTAGTGACATGTTTCACGTGAAACCAAAATAAAAAGGGGTATTGGGGCGCTATATAATTTGATGCGCCCCTTCCGCCACTCCTCACTCCTAATTCCTCACTCCTAACTGCTTTTTCCCCAATTCCACGGCGCCCACCAATCCGGCCTGGTCGCCAAGGGCAGGTGGCACGATGTATGTGTCTATTTCTTTTTCCAATCGATCGGACTGGATATATCCGTTTAAATTCTGCTGCACCTGTTTCCGAATTCGAGGGAACAGGTCTTTTTGATGCATTACGCCACCGCCGAGGATGATTTTTTCTGGCGAATAGCAATAAATGAGATTGGTCACACCCTGGGCCAGGTAAAAAGCTTCCATGTCCCATACATCTTTCCGGTCGCGAAAATTTTCTCCTTTTTCTCCCCACCGATCTTCGATGGCGGGACCAGAGGCGAGGCCTTCTAAGCAATAAGGATGAAAGGGACAATGGCCCTGATAGGTGTCTTTCGGATGACGGACCAGTTGCATGTGCCCTGCTTCGGGATGCACCAGGCCGTGGAGTAATTTTCCTTCCACGTAAGTGCCCACGCCGATGCCCGTACCAACGGTCATGTAGGTCACCACAGAGCAGCCTTTCCCCGCCCCATAGATGGCTTCGCCCAAAGCAGCGCCGTTCACATCGGTGTCAAAGGCCACCGGGATGGACAAGGCCTTTTCAAAGGGATGCACCAAATCCACATTTTGCCAACCTTCCTTCGGTGTGGCTTTAATGTATCCGTAAGTGGGCGAATCTTTGTGTAAATCCACAGGCCCAAAGGACGCAATGCCCAAGGCTTCAATGGGATACTTTTGGAAATAGGAAATCGCTTCCGGTATTACTTCCGCTGCAGTGGTGGTAGGAAATTTCACCTGATGGAGAATCTTCACCTCTCCCTTTTCCACCTCTGCCACACCGCAGATGATTTTCGTACCACCCGCTTCGATACCGCCTAGTATCATAGATCTTCACTCCTTCTTGTTTTAAGCGCGTAATGCGTAGTGCGTAGTGCGTAATGGTGGAAGGGGCGCACAAAATTTAGAAGTGCCCCAATCCCCTTTTATAAAAATGTTTCACGTGAAACATGCCTAATCCCTAGGGCCTAGCCACTAATTCCCAGTCATCAACAAATTATAATGCGGCGCTTCTAAATTTTATGCGCCGCCTCCACCATTTCTCACTTCTAACTTCTAACTTCTAACTGCTTTTCGATATCTTTCTCATCGCAAATCGCAATTCCCTTTTCCGCCAACACTTCCGCCAAAATGCCCCGACCGGGGATTTTCTTCCCTGTGAAAGTGCCGTCGTAGATTTCGTGGACACCGCAGGTGGGACTTTTAGCTTTCAAGATGGCAAGACCTATTTCTTCTTTGGAAATAGCTTTCATCACCTTTTGGACGCCCTTCCGATAGACCTGGTCCAAATCTTTCCCTTCGATGGAAATCACTTTTCCATCCCGTATCTCCACCGGAGGCCGGGGAACCGGCATGCCCGCTTCCACTTCGGGGCACACCGGGATGTATTCTTTGTCTTTCAAATAGGCGATCACCGTCTCATTTCTATTATTTCCACCGCTGTACTTGCAATTTCGCCCGAGCAAACAAGCACTAACTATGATCTTTTTCATGAAACCCTCCATTTTTTAGTTAGGAGTGAGGAATTAGGAGTGAGGAGTGGTGGCGGCGAGTGCCTCGAATTGCTCTTATACGGATAATTTCATGCCATACAGAGTCCTTTTCTATATGCTCGCCGATTTCTGTTTCACGTGAAACATTATATAAAAGAAGGGGGTATTGGGGCGCTTTATAAATTGTGCGCCCCTTCCTTCACTCCTAACTCCTCACTCCTAACTTTTATCGATTATTTCTTCACCGCCTGCCACTTCATCCGCTGCAGCACTGATTCCGCCGCTTCTTCTGGCAAGTAGGTCGCCCCGTAGGCGTAGGTTTTTTCTCCCACCGGGAAGATGAAATAATTCACCAGCCCCTGCGCATCGGTTCGTTCATAGGAAATTCGTTTCCCATCTTCTTTCAGCACACGGCTCATATTTCCTTCCTGCATATGATCCACCTGGGCCTGCCGCTGCTTGTCATCCAGAAAAGCGATTTGCATCATTAATTTCTTTTTCTGGTACACCATGAGCACCCCAGAGGTGTACTTCATATGGAAATCATCCTTCGTGTCCAGCACCGCCTGGATGGTCTCACCGGTCTCCGCTTTGCACGCTACGATTTCTTGAGATTCTTTTCCGCAGCCAGTAAGAAATAAAATCACACAAAGAAATAGCCCCCATAGGGCTATATAGAAATTGTTTTTATCAATGGTCATAGTTCCTCCTGTCCCTCTCTTCTTTGTATGCTAAGCATGAGTGCCAGGTATGTCAAGGAAATATTTTAATTGGCCGTTTGCAGTAGACGGTTCGCAGCTTTCTGCCTACTCCCCTGTTTCACGTGAAACATAAAAAGAGCCCCTTCCTCAGGAAGGGGCAGGCTCGCTTGCGAGCCGGGGATAGGCCGATGAAGAAGAGCTCCCGACTAGCCGCCTTCGCAGAACGCCTATACCACTATATATCTCATTCCATTTATACCGCTAGTGCGAGCTATCCCCCCTGCCCCCCTTCCAAAGGAAGAGGGTAAACGCTAGAGATCATAGGTTACTCAGGTTTCTCAAGTTGCTAAGGTCTCTCACGTTTCTCGAATATGCCAATAAACGCTAGCGTTTTCATCTCATTCGGGGAACCTGAGAAACTTAAGAATCCTGAGCAACCTGAGAAACCTTCCCTCATGGGGAAGGCATAAAAAAGGCGGCGCTTCATAAGCTGTGCGCCGCTACTTTCATTCCTCATTTCTCATTCCTAATTCCTCATTGCTTTTCAAAGTCCGCTTTCTTCGATGGTCCCATCGGTCTGTGCAGCTCCCAGCATGACGGAGAGGTCATAGAGTCCCCGCTGGAATGGTTCTTTTTCTTTTTTCGCTTCTTCATAAGAAATTACGCGAACGCTACCTTTTTGCATGCCCACCAGTGCATTTATGTTTCCATCCAGCAATGCCTTCACGGCCGCTGCGCCCAGAATGGATCCCAGCTGACAATCTCTTGCGGTAGGTTGTCCGCCTCGCTGGATGAATCCCAAGGTGGTGGTGCAAATATCGATACCGGTCCGTTCGCTAAGCCAATCGCCCAAGGCGTGTCCATGGTCAGCCCCTTCGGCGCAGATGATGATGCTATTGGTCCGGCCTGCTTTCATTTGTCCCATCAGGCTTCTTGCCAATTTTTCTCGGCTGAAAGGAACTTCCGGCACCAGAATGTATTCCGCTCCGCAAGCCAAACCTGCATCAAGGGCAATATGTCCCGCAAAGCGGCCCATCACTTCTACGATGGCTGCCCGTTCGTGGGCCGATGCGCTATCGCGGATGCGGCTCACGGCAGAAACCACCACGTTGACTGCCGTATCATGACCGATGGTTTCGTCGGTACCATGCATATCGTTATCGATGGTGCCCGGCAGTGTCACCGTAGGAATCCCCAAGTGGGAAAGCACTTCTGCCCCTTGAATAGATCCATCGCCGCCAACCACCACCAGACCATCGATGCCCCGGTCTTTTAAAATCTGCGCTGCTTTTTCCTGATTTTCCCTTTCAAAAAAAGCTTTGCAACGAGCGGTTTTCAGCATGGTGCCGCCGTGGAGAATGATGCCGCTCACAGACGAAGAGGTCATGGGCATCATGTCATTATCCAGTACCCCTTGATATCCTCGATAAATGCCATAGATTTCACAACCCATAGACAGCGCGATACGCACAACCGCCCGCACCGCCGCATTCATCCCCGGCGCATCACCGCCGCTAGTTAGTACAGCCAATCGTTTCATATGATCCTCCTCTCGATCACTTTCGTTCAAGTTAGGAGTGAGAAATTAGGAGTGAGGAGTGATGGCCGGCGAGCGCCCCATATTACTCTTATATGGATAGCATCACATGGCTCATTATACTTTTCTATATGCTCGCCGATTTGGGTAGGCAGTAGGCGGTAAGCAGTTTGCAGTTTCTGCCTACCGCCTACTGCTAACTGCCTACTTTGTAAAAAAGGGTATTGGGGCGCTTCCAAATTTTGTGCGCCCCTAAGTAAGTTTACACCGCTGTCTCGGCTCCCCTGTCGGGGGAGCTGCCGAAGGCTGAGGGGGCAGCTCTAGCGGTATAAAACACTAACGGTATGACAATCCGTTATGGGACCAATACCACTCCTCACTCCTAATTTCTAACTCCTCACTAACTACAAGTTTCACGTGAAACATATCGCCATCGGACACCGGCCCTAATTCCTAATCCCTCACTTCATGATTCTTCGTTCCACAAATTCCACATGGTGCTGGTCCAGGTATCTGGCAATGAGAAGTGCTGTCTGTTCCGGATGGCAATTGGTGGTATTGATCACCACGTCCACCCGGTCGCGCCATTTCGCCCATTTGCGAAGCATTTGCCGCACGTACCCATCCACGTCAGAATAATCCATGGTGGGCCGTTTCCCTATGCGGCGACGCACCCGTTCGGCCAGGCGAAAGGGTTTGGCGTAGAGCAGCACCATGACGCCGTGTTCTGCCAGAAGCTGAAATTTTTCATCTGTCATGGGATAATTGCCTCCCATAGCAATGACTGCTTCATGGTAATACCGCACCCGGTTGATTAAATTCATTTCCTTTTCCGCAAACGCTTCAGGGCCAGCGTCTCTATAAAAGTCTGCAATTTTCATTCCCGTGTCCCGTTCTATCATGCGATCCGTATCCGCCAGCTGCCACTCCAATCCATCAGCGAGAATTTTCGCGGCGCGGCTCTTCCCTGTCCCCATCGGACCGATCAGGACGATATTTCTCTTTTTCATACATACCTCGGTACTGGAACGTCACAATCTCCATCTCAAAAGCAAGGCCCTCCTCACTTCGTTTCATTTCCTTCAGGTTGACTGCGTTCCATCTTTCTTCACTTTTTATTATATCAAAACCAGATAAAATTTGTGAGAAACTCCCGGTTCCAGAAATAAAAATTTTATGAAAATCGCCCCATTCATTTTTCTTACCCGTCTCTTCGGTCACATCCTTCACAGAAAGCCCCACACTTTCCAGAAGAGACACATATTCATTCTGTTTCTTAGAAGGAAATGCCTGCACCAGGAAATCCTTCTTTTCCCGCCGTATCGGCTGGGCCTCATAGGCACGAAGCATATCCTGCTCCATTTGGAGATGCAAAACCTCCTTCTTCTGCGCCAAGCCGCCCCAAAAGAAATAGGCCCCCAACAGAAAGAAAAAAAGAGCTCCTATGAAATAATACGGTACATACTTCTTGTCGTTATACCAGACCGTAGTATCTTCGTTCATAGGAACCCTCCTTTTTTAGTGAGGAATTAGGAGTTAGGAGTGAGGAGTGATGGCCGGCGAGCGCATCGAATTACTTTTAGACGACTTATTTCATATAATGCAGAGTCCGTTTCTATATGCTCGCCGTTTTCGTAGGCAGTTGGCAGTAGGCAGTCAGCGGTAAAATACGGCCTACTGCTAACCGCTAACTGCCTACTCTATAAAAAGGGGTATTGGGGCGCTATATAAGTTGTGCGCCCCTAAGTAAGTTTACACCGCTGTCTCGGCTCCCCTGTCGGGCAATGCTGTTAAGTTAAGCGAGATATGCGATGATTTCTGCTGATGCAAAGGTTACTCAGGTTTCTTAGGTTACTTAGGTTTCTCATGTTTCTCGAATGAGCTAATGACGCTAGCGTCTATGGGCACATTCGGGGAACCTGAGCCACCTGAGAACCCTTAGAAACTTGAGCAACCTGTCACCACTAGCGGAATCATACCTACTAACGCAAATCCTTAACTTAATGGCATTACCTGTCGGGGGAGCTGCCGAAGGCTGAGGGGGCAGCTCTAGCGGTATAAAACACTAACGGTATGACAATCCGTTATGGGACCAATACCACTCCTCACTCCTCATTCCTAACTCCTAACTCAATACAAGTTTCACGTGAAACATGCCTCCTTAGCACTGCATGAGACTTTCCATTTCCTTCTTAAATTCCCCATAACGCCGTTTCGACACCGAAAGGGTCCGTCCGCTCTTCATGTGTACCTCTGACGCGTCGAAGGAATCCACCATTTCCGCATTGACCAAGACGCCACGACCGGGAGAGAGGAAATGAAACGGCGATCGGCCCGATAGGCCTTTTTGAATTTCCGACATCTTCAGCCGCACTTCCATATCTCGCCCGCCGGTGAGATACAGAATCTGATGGTGATCATCACTCACCACCGCCTCCAATTCTGCCAACGGTACCATCTGCCACGTAGAGCCAGACTTCACCAGAATCTTGCGATGCCAATTGCCTTCCATACCACGAACGCAACGCAAAACCGCCTCTTTCACATCCGCCTCGGTGGTAGGCAAAAGCAAATAATGCCGCACCCCCAGCTGGAACGCCTGGAGTGCCAAATTGTCATTCTTCGCCAAGAGCACAATTTCCGTATCCGGAAAAGCCTCCTTCACCTGCCGGGCCGCCTCGATGGTGCCCTCTTCCAACAGCGACACATTCATCAAAAGAATATCGAAATGCCGCTGTCCCCTTCGCCATTCATTGAGAAAGGTGTAACTATTTTCATAAGAAAAACAGCCCATGCTCTTCCCCAAAGCACCCATGGTTTCCCCGAGCACCCGCCGGAGCAGCAAAGACAATTCCTCTTCATGATTCACAATTCCAACATAAATCACCAGACATCCCTCCTCTACGAGAAAAGACCGGTTCCCATTTCTCCCCGTTGGCCGCTTGCCGTTCCCACAGGCAAACCCGCTATTTCCTCCACACCAACGCAGAATCCGATGCAAATTTCATTTTTCTTCATTATAATAGAATATACTATGATGGTAAAGGGGGATGTTGGTGATTGCGAACCAGGGATTAGTAGGCCCTAGGGATTAGGAAATAGGAAATAAAGGGTATGATTCTGCCATGTCCTTGCTCTCACATATAAATGATTTCGCTTATCAAAAGGTTAAAAAGGTTATACACGGTTATGATACTACCGTAAGCCTCATAACCTGCATAACCCTTTTAATCCAGTCTCTATCAATCCATGTTCTTTGTTTAGCATAGTAAGCATCAGAATCATAACCTTTTCGCAAACCATTTCATATGAACCATGACTCCTGCGAAATCTCCTCTAGCGTCTCGTCTCCCCCGCCGGGGGAGAATACAAGAGGGGGCTGCACTGGCGAAATAAAACACCAAATGTACGACAATCCAACTCGGTGTTACACACTCCCACGTTTCACGTGAAACATGCTCACAAGTAAAATCATCGCATATACCCAAAAGGCCCCTTCCTCAGGAAGGGGCAGGCTCGCTTGCGAGCCGGGGATAGGACGATGAAGAAGAGTTGTTAGATAAGCCGCTATTGCCAAACACCTACATCGATATGTATCTCTTTTCTATCTATATCGTTAGGAACAGGTTGTCCCAAGTACACGTGTTATGTTCATGGCGAAGTATACCGCTACTGATACAAAGGTTGCTCAGGTTTCTCAGGATACTAAGGTTTCTCACGTTTCTCGAATGAGCTAATAACGCTAGCGTCTATTGGCACATTCAGAGAACCTGAGCCACCTGAGAACCCTTAGAAACTTGAGCAACCTGTCACTACTTGCGGAATTACTTCATATACAAAAATTGCGGCGCTTCCAAATTTTATGCGCCGCTACCACCATTTCTCACTTCTAACTACTCACTTCTCACTGCTTTTCAAAAGGAGTCAATTATGTCCAACTACACCTTCCCTCTCCTCGTCGCCCTCGGCGGCGGATTTGGTTGTCTTTGCCGCTACGGCATGACCATTTTTATTTCCAGCGCCATAGGTACCGGATTTCCCTATGGCACGTGGTTCGTCAACAGCCTTGGATCTCTGGTAATCGGATTTCTCAGTGTCTTCTTTGCAAAACTCTGTCCCTCTCCCGCCGCCGCAGCTCTTCTCATCACCGGCTTCCTCGGCGGATTCACCACCTTTTCGTCCTTCATGAACGAAACACTCCAATTCTTCCTCTCCGGTCACTACCTCACAGGCCTCACCTACATCGGTTGCCAAATCATTTCCGGTCTTCTTTGTGTCGCCTTAGGCTACGGATTGGCAAGTCGGATGCTGTGAAAATAAGTTTACACCTTATTTAGTCCCCCCTTTGGGGTAATGCTGTTAAGTTAAGAATTTGCGTTAGTAGGTATGATTCCACTAGTAGTGACAGGTTACTCAAGTTTCTAAGGCTTCTCAGGTTGCTCAGGTTCTCCGAATGTGCCGATAGACGCTAGCGTCATTAGCTCATTCGAGAAACGTGAGAAACCTAAGTAGCCTGAGAAACCTGAGTAACCTTGCATCAGCAGAAATCACCGCATATTTCGCTTAACTTAACAGCATTGCCCTTTTGGGGGAAAGTGGTAGCCTTGGCTACCAAAGGGGGCAGCTCTAGCGGTATGAAATACTATGTTTCTCTCAGCATCCCGATGCTGCCTACGCCTAGCGGTAAACAAGTGTTACTATCCATTTCATCGCTAGAAGCGGTTTTCCCAAGTGCGCTTGTTATGTTCATCGCGAAGTATACCGCCACTGCCTCCCCCTCTTGTATTCTCCCCCGACGGGGGAGATAAACGCTAACGATGATTCCGCTACCATTGCGTTTCACGGGAAACAGTTGAATAAAGGTTATTATTCTGCTGCTTACTATATCTAACAAGTAGCATACACCAATGGAGACAAGATTAAAAAGGGTTATAAAAGGTTATGGAGAATAGCGTTTTCCCCATAACCTTTTATAACCCTTTTAACCTTTTGATAAGCAGTATCATTGATACATGAATCGCAAGGACATGGCAGAATCATACCCTTTTATCCCAATCGTTTCACGTGAAACTTTAGTTTATCCGTCACCAATCATCACTGATTCAGCTTTTCCAATTCCATCATAGCGTTATACACCATATCGAAAGTGATATCGTATGGTTTCACTCGCATATCCTTGGTATGAAGGCAATTCTGTACCAATTCATCCGGATGTTTCGGGTCGATGCCGATATCTGCCAAGCAATGTGGCAAATTGATGGATTTCGCAAAGTTGTAAATCTTATTTCTTTCTTCCATCTGTCCATCCATGGTGAGCATCACCTGCAACCCATAGTTGACCACCGCGCCGTGGAGATGGTTGCCCTTGTGAGGCGTGCGGGTGTGGCTGTTGTAAATGGCGTGGGCCAGGCTGGAATCCAAATCATCTTCAATGCACACCGATGCCATGCCCGGTGCTACGATGATGGAAAGGATCGCCGGTTCCAAGGCATCGGTTACCACCTGCTTATCTACTGCTTCCAGGGCCGCTTTGCCGTATTTCAAAATGCCAGGAGCTACATTCTGCGCGTTGTTCACACCTGTTTCCTGTACCCAAGTGAGATTCATACCGCGAGCGGAGAAAGGCACTTCGTACTGCTTCGCCAGAGCATCCCCCAAACCGGCCCAGAAATATTCCCGCGGCGAATGGGCGATGATGTCGGTGTTGATAAATGTGTGGTACGCATTTCTATCTCGATAAATAGACCCTTTGAAACTGTGATCCGGATTGTACATGATGCACACTGCCGTGACAGACGCACAGTTGGAGGCCAAAGTCGGGAAAGTGAAAAGTGGCTTCTTCAACAGATGGGACGCCCACTTGGTGGTATCGGTGGCACGACCGCCGCCGACAGCAAAAATCATATCCGCCTGCTGGATTTCTGGAATCTTCGTCAGCGCCTCAGCGTTTTCAAAAGTGGCATCGTCGCCGTAAAGGAAACTGCCCAGGATTTCAATGTGCCCCTCGCAAGCCTTGCGAATCAAAGGCTCTGCCGCCGCCCGGGACTTGTTCCCGCCGACAATAACCGCGGTCTTGCCGTAATCTCCGCAAACAGAAGGAATGGCATCATAGGCATCAACGCCGATGGTGAAATGGGGGAAATAAGTGCTATTCATCATGTATATACCTCTTTTAGTAAGTGATTCGGTGACTTGTGACTGGTGACTCGTGACTAGGGAAATACGGCCCCCAGTCACAAATCACCAGTCTACCAGTCACCTTTTATATGGGACTTATTATAGCTACCCTCTCTGGGATATGCAATAAAAAATATTGCCTCTAGCACTTAGCGTCATATTTCACGTGAAACGATTGAATAAAGGTTATAATTCTACTGATTTACTCTGTTTCACAATGAGAAAATACGGTTTGTCAAAAGGTTAAAAGGGTTATGAAAGGTTATGGAGAATAACGTTTTCTTCATAACCTTTTATAACCCTTTTTAACCTTGTCACTATCTGTATATATTCTTTGTTAGATATAGTAAGCAGCAGAATTATAACCCTTTATCCCGCCGTTTCACGTGAAACATGACTCTACCCAAATCATCCGCTATAAAGAGCCCCTTCCTCAGGAAGGGGCAGGCTCGCTTGCGAGCCGGGGATAGGACAATGAAGAAGAGATGTTAGACTAGCCACCATGGCAGAACGCCTACACCTCTTTCATCTTATACCATTCATCCCGCTAGTGGGAGCTATCCCCCCTTCCAAAGGAAGAGGGCTACCGCTATCGCTTCTCCCGAAAGAGACATGTTTCACGTGAAACATGAAACTATCCACTTCATCCGCCACAAAGAGCCCCTTCCTCAGGAAGGGGCAGGCTCGCTTGCGAGCCGGGGATAGGACGATGAAGAAGAGCTCCCGACTAGCCGCCATGACAGAACGCCTACACCACTTGTGTCTTATACCATTCTCGGGAAATCTATATCTATTTTAGCGTCAAGAGCGGATATCACCGAGCACGCTGGATATGTTCATAACGAAGTATACCGCCACTGCCTCCCCCTCAGCCTTCGGCAGCTCCCCCGACAGGGCAATGCTGTTAAGTTAAGGATTTGCGTTAGTAGACATGACTCCGCTAGTGGTGACAGGCTCCAAAGTTGCTAAGGTTTCTCAGGCTGCTCAGGTTCTCCGAATGTGCCGGTAGACGCTAGCGTCATTAGCTCATTCGAGAAACGTGAGAAACCTAAGTAGCCTAAGAAACCTGAGTAACCTTTGCATCAACAGAAATCATCGCATATTTCGCTTAACTTAATGACATTACCCGACAGGGGAGCCAAGACGCTAAAGATGCTTCCGCTATATTTCCCTAATCCCTAGGGCCTAGCTACAAATCCCTCCCATATAAAAAAGGCGGCGCTTCCTAATCTGTGCGCCGCCACTTTCACTTCTCACTCCTAACTTCTCACTTCTCACTGCATTTCAAAAGATACCCATAGAGTTTCCTCACCGACTCCACGTCCACCATTTTGAAAGGAGCCAATTTCTCTGTGATCATCCCCACCGTGGAATGTTTCTTAAGAAACTGTTTCGCCCGTTCATAGACTGCCTCTCCCTGATGGTGCCGATAGCCTTCACAAATGGCGTGCACCCGAGCGGCTTCTTCCTTATAATCCTCCCGGCAGAGGCCATGCAGCAACAACAGGAAATCGATGGCTTTCTGTTCTTCCAAGTCCTTGCTATACATCCGATTTTCCCAATCCAGAAAAGCCAATTTCTCTCCATTCCAGGTCATATCTCGAAGAGCTGGACGACCGTGAACGATGTCGTGTTCATGCAAGGTCGCCAAAGAGGCCCCAGCCCGTTCCAGAAGAATTTCCTTTTCTTCTTCAGAAATATCCTTATCCAGCCAAGACTTCACATTGTCGCCCCCATCGCGGGTCACCATGTAGTCCGGCTTCAAAAGCACCAAATCTGGCACCAGGTCCGGACAATTCTTTCCTGCGATGGTCATACGGGCGATTTCATAATAAAATTCCTTCTCCACAGAATACTTGACCCATTTCGCCCGGCCATTTCCCATTTTCCGTTTGATCCAATACTTCTCCCCATCCACCGTAATGGGCAGCACCCGCGCCGCCGGCTTCTCCCGCATGGCCGCCTCAGCGGTCAATTGGATTTGCTTCTCCACTTCCGTCATACTCAAATCTCCTTGATATATATAGCTAGGTGGTGACTCGTGACTGGTGACTAGGAAATATTTCGCCCAGTCACCAGTCTACCAGTCACGCCTTTTTACGCAATAGTTCTTTCACCGCCCTATTATACCAAAAATTTAACAAAAGTTTAACTGAAATTGACGGGAGGTCAAAAAAGTATGACCGTTATGAAACCTGATAAAGGCAAATTTCACGGGAAACAGTTGATGAAAAGAGTATTATTCTGCTGATTTGTATTGTCTAACAAAGAAAATACCCCGCCAGTGACAAGGTTAAAAAAGGTTATAAAAGGTTATGAGAAAACCCGTATCCTCATAACCCTTTATAACCCTTTTAACCTTTTGACAAGCCGTATCTTCTCATTGTAAAACACAACGAGTCAGCAGAATAATAACCTTTTACCTACACGTTTCCCGTGAAACATGACTCCACCAGTTTACCGCTTAGTAACCTTTTATCTGCTTCTCCCCGCTCAAGTCGAAGAGATCTCCATATCCTGCATTGGCCAAGGCTTTTACGGCGTAAACGCAATTTTGAGACGCGGCGTAAATATACCGGTCCTCGATGGGCACAATGTGTTGGGCCGCCCGCATCTGCGCAATCGCAGGATTGGCCAAGAAATCATCCCGATATTTCCCTGCCCCGGTCGTATCGGAATCCCGGTCGGTAGACACGAAAAGCATATCCGGGTCCACCTTCACAATCAGCTCCGGCGAAATAGCCTGTCCATTGGCCCCGCCAGCCTTAGCGATGGCATTATCCAGCCGTGCCCGGGTCAACAGCTCATGAAACATGGATCCCGGTCCGCCGTAGCGAGTCATTTGGGACACCAGAAATACGGTCGGTTTCTTGTCGGTCCGTTTGCCCAAGATCTCATCCACCTCGGCCAGATGGCGATCCATTTCCTTCACCACATTCTCGCCCCGCTCCTTCTCGCCCACCGCAGCAGCGATGATACGCACATCATCCTTCACCTGCTGAATGGACCGAGGCCCATCAATGACCACCACCGGAATGCCCAAATTCTTATACATCAGAATTTCATTCCCGCTGGTATAGGTCGATGCCACAATCAAATCCGGCCGCGCCTGGGTCACCTGCTCCATAGAAAGCCCCGCCAGCGGCACCGTCATCTGGATATCCTTCGTTTCCTCGGCGATATAAGAAATAGCCGGATCCCTGTCCGCTTCCGTCGCCCCCACCAGATGGTCCGGCGTCACCACCCCCAAAAGCATGGTATCAATAGACGCGGAATTTCCCAAAATCCGGTGCGGCTTCCCAGGAATCTTCACTTCCTTCCCCGTAGCATCCACCACGGTATAACTCTCCCCCGTGGCAGTAGAACTGACCGGCTTCATCCCACAGCCAAAAAGAACGGCCCCACTAGCTGCGAGTACAGCGATACAAATACCTGCTTTGATATATGAATACATAGGATATTCCTTTCTATGGAAATATATTGGTTGTTAGTTGTTGGTTTCACGTGAAACATAGCGATAAAAGGTTATTATTCTGCTGCTTTCTTTTGTGAAACATTCCCTCCAAAGCAAAAGCGTCCAGGTTATAAAGGGTTATATAAGGTTATAGGAATCCCGCTTTCCCCACATTTCACGTGAAATATGACGCTAGCGAAAAACGCAATGCCTTCTCCTCTGGAAAAGGGGGACCGCGGAGCGGTGTACATAAGTTTACACCATATTTATCTCCCCCGCCGGGGGAGAATACAAGAGGGGGCTGCTCTAGCGATATACTTCTCTCGCAGTACGACAAGCGAACTCGGTGATACCTGCACTACCGGAAAGAGCGTTTCTCCCTAGTGTCTCATAGCGAAACGCTATTGACCTATTTCCTCATCTACCATTCACTACCGGGATAGGCCCTATCCGGTCCCTTCGGGACCACCTTCCCCACTGGGGAAGGCTTTTTATGTTTCACGTGAAACAAAGAAATACAGGTTATTACTCTGCTACTTTCTCCGATAAAACATTTTCATTCTATCTCTAGCGACAAGGTTAAAAAGGTTATATAGGGTTATGGGAATATCGTTTCCCTCATAACCTTTTATAACCCTTTATAACCTTTTGATAAGCCGTATGTTCTCATTGTGCCACATAACGACCTAGTAGAACAATAACCTTTTATATTCCTCATGAAACTCCTTATTCATCCCTCGGAATCACAGAGTATAACCTTTTCCCATGCGTTTCACGTAAAACATTTCACTGACCATCTCACATCCACATTATTCTTATCATAGCATAGAATAAAAAGAAATTTTGAAAACATTTTGAAAATATTTAAATTTTTATTTCCAATTTTCTAATTTTCATGTATAATGGACATTGTAAGCCCTATAACACATTCAGGAAAGGTCTTTTGGAAACCTATTTCCAAAAGTGAAAAGAGAAGCACGGTGAAAAATTGGCAAGACTTGGCTTTTCTCAAATTTCTGTTATACCATATGGAAAAATTAGGAGTGAGGAATTAGGAATGGCGGAAGGGGCGCAACAAAATAAAGAAGCGCCCCAATACCCCTTTATATACATTATATAAAATTTGCGGCACTATATAAATTGTGTGCCGCCACCACCATTCCTCATTTCTCATTCCTAATTCCTCATTTTCCCTATCATATACATGAAAAATGGAGAATCCCCAAATCCCACCAATTTATATTCCGTCACGGTCCCGCCGCTGTAAAGACGAGCCATCCTTCACACGTCACTGGAACCCTCCGGGAAGACGAAGGACTGCTATGAATCCAAGTCAGAAGAACTGCCTCCCTGAATTTTCGGACAAACTTTGATATCTCACACTAGTGCGTCACTGGTCCTCTTATAGTGAGGAGTGAAGGTGCGGCGCACAACTTATAAAGCGCCGCGAATTTTATATAAAGAATAAGCACCATGTTTCACGTGAAACATAACACTGTTACTCTAAAAATATAAAAAGGGGTATTGGGGCGCTTTATGAATTGTGCGCCCCTTCCACCACTCCTCACTTCTCACTCCTCACTTCTCACTATAGAAGTAGGATTGATATACCAATGACTCCCTAAGCGTCTCATCGAAGAAAAGTCCCGCACCTGCAGGCTGCCCCTGGTACGATGTATACCACGCCCCTGGCAGGTGATTCGTATGTCTTTGGATAGAAGACAAGTTCACCCTTTTACCGGATATGGTTCATTGCTGGTAATTGGTTTATATACCGTGTCCGCCTCGACCAATGAGAAGAATCGAAAGTGTCATTGGTTTAAGGTTTGAGGTTTTATTTTGCTTATAAGTAACCCCTAAACCAATGCCTCTTTGGAAACAGCTGGCTGGAATCTATGAACACGGAACATAAACCCCAAACCCACATCACTAATGACACAATCCCTGATCACAGAACTTGCCCCTATCGCAAAGCAAGGGAGGAAAAATTATGAATAAGAAAATCATCACCGCGTCCTTGGCTGCACTGGCCCTCACAGGAGGCGCTTTTAGTGTGCAGGCAGAAGACATGCCCGTCTATTCCCTGGATGCCATCGTAGTCACCGCCAACCGCACCCCAGAAAAACAGATCGACTCCAACGCGAATGTGTCTGTAGTAACTGCGAAGGAAATTGAACAGAAACATTACGATGGTGTTGCTCAGGCCGTACAGAATGTACCTGGCGTATCTATTGCTAATCACGGTGCTAATAGCCAGGTTGGTATGAGTAACCAGATTTATATCAATGGCTCTCCTAATGTTGTCGTTCTCGTAGATGGCATGAGAAGAAATACTGCTGGGAATACAATGGCAACCGTAGATATCGGTACAATGGTTTCCATGGATTCCATTGACCATATTGAAGTCCTGAAAGGTTCCGCTTCCACCCTGTACGGTTCCGATGCCCAAGGCGGTGTCATCAATATCATCACCAAGAAAGCCAAAGAAGATGGTGTCAAAACCACACTCCGCACTTCCTTTGGCAATGCAAGCAAAGAAAAATATACGCTCTACAATGAGGGCAAAGAGGGACAAGTTTTCTGGAATGTAGAAGCGGGCAAAGAATTACAGGGAAATTACAAAGATGGTTGGGGACATAAAGTTGTTAATCACCTTAATGCAGAACACTACAATGTAAATTTAGGTTATGATTTGGATAATGATTCCAATGTTATTTTTAACTATGGAAAATATAAATCTGATTACACTCGACCTGATTATGGCACTAAAAATTCTACCGCAGATAAAGGTAAAAAGAATAATGAATTTATTAGTCTACAATACAATGCTAAAATCAATGACCGTTTGAGCAATCAATTTTCTCTTTATAAAAACAAAAAAGATTCTTTTGATAATTACACCAACGCTGGAACATCTGGAATGTTTAATCTGACCACTCAAACAACAGGAATTTCAGATCAATTGACTTATACTTTAGATAATCAAACACTGATTGGTGGATTTGATTGGCACCAAGATAAAGTCACCCGCCTTTTAGATTGGGCCACCAAGGATTCTTATACAGGTGGTGATGGCTATAGCAGCGGAGTCCCAGGAAAGAGCATTAATAACACAGCATTTTATATTCAAGATAAAATTAATATAAACAACAAGTGGAATATTACTCCAGGAGTTCGTGTTGACCATCACTCCCAGTTTGGTACTCATACCTCCCCAAGTTTATCTATTGGATTTAAGCCAAATGATAAAACTAATTATTATGTAAATTACAAAACATTCTTTGTGGCTCCAGATTTATATAAGATTTATTTTGGCAATGGTGGTCAAAACCTCAAGCCTGAAGAAGGATACACTGCTGAATTTGGTATCAATCACCAATTCACAGAAACATTAGATGGTACATTTAATGTTTTCCATACTCATGCTAAAAATTACATTGACTGGAACGACTCCTATTCCGGTTATGTAAATCGTGGTCATGGTGATATCAACGGCTTTAGCCTTAACTTAACCAAAGAGATTAATCAACACTGGACAGCTGGTATCGGATATGCTTACCTTCATATGCCAGCTAAAACTCATGAGAATATTAACGATGACGGAAAACTTCCAGAAAGTACACTAAATCTAAATGTAGACTATAAAGCAGATAAATTTAATGCTAGCTTATCTGGCCGTGGCATCATGAATCGTTATGGTCCAAAGTATATGTCTTCCTATAGTAATAAATTAACTAAAATGCGTGATTATGCTAACTACTGGGTATGGGATTTGGCTGCTAACTACCAATTCACAAAAGAAGCCACTCTCTTTGTTAAATTGAACAACATTTTTGATCAATTCTATACAGAAGTCGGAACTTCCAGAGATCCCTTCACCAATAGCTGGTACTCTGCTCAGGGCCGCAACTTTGAAGTGGGCCTGCAGTTCCAGTTCTAATCTTATAAGTACGCAGTTAACAGTAGGCAGTTGGCAGTGATTTTATGAAATCGCCTATGTCAAGTTTCACTTGAAACATAACAAATTCGCAGTAGGCAGTTGACCGTAAACAGTTTTTTCTGCCTACTGCAAACCGCTAACAGCCAACCAGCAAAAACCGCCCCGATGATATCCTCACGGCTATCACCGGGGCGGTTTTATTTCCCGTGAAACATGTCTCTTACAAATTCACGTGAACCCAAAGAGCCCCTTCCTCAGGAAGGGGCAGGCCCGCTTGCGGGTCGGGGATAGGCCGATGAAGAAGAGTTGTTAGAAAAGCCGCCATCTCCAGACGCCTACACCGTTATGTATCATTTCCCATTCATCCCGCTACTGCGAGCTATCCCCCCTGCCCCCCTTCCAAAGGAAGAGGGTTTCCGCTAGTGCTTCTTCCGCTAGAGTCATGTTTCACGTAAATCATGCTTACGCTTTCACCTCTATGTCCCGCCACAGCCAAACGCAATGCCTTCTCCTCTGGAGAAGGGGGACCGCGGAGCGGTGGATAAGGATTATCCCGGTGTGCATACCAAATGATACCGCAGGAAATAGCGTTTCTCGCTAGTGTCTCATAGAAAAACGCTATTTCCCTATTTCCCCATTTACCATTTACTACCGGGATAGGCCCTATCCGGTTCCTTCGGAACCACCTTCCCCACTGGGGAAGGCTTTTTATGTTTCACGTGAAACATTCCTAATCCCTAGGGCCTAGCTACTAATCCCTTGATTTTCTAACAAAAAAAGAATAAAATAATATCGGTCAAATTCACAATCGGTATCTCAAGAAAGGAGGATCTTCAGCGCGCTGGAGCCTCCTTTTTTCGAGAGCACCCTGTTACTCTGTCCCATAGGAAATGATTCTTTTTCTGCTACAGGGTACACAGGTTTCTCAAGTCTCTCAGAATGCTCAGATTTCTCGAAGGAGATTCAGACCCTAGCGTTTATTCGCACATTCAAGGAACCTGAGAAGCCTAAGAAACTTGAAAAACCTGTGCACTAGGGAAATATCCACTATGTGATGACAGAGAAAAAAGGAGAAAAAATGAGTAAACGCATCATCGAAGTGGAAGAACGGTTACCTATTCTTCCCACCATCCCTCTGGCGCTGCAGCATTTATTTGCGATGTTCGGCTCCACCGTCCTGGTTCCGTTTCTTTTGAACGTGGACCCTGCCACTTGTCTTTTTATGAACGGCATTGGCACTTTGATTTATCTCACCATTTGCAAATGGAAACTCCCGGCTTACCTGGGCTCTTCCTTTGCTTTTATTTCCCCAGTCCTGGCCGTGACGGCCACCGCCGGAATGACTTACGCCGACGCCCAAGGGGGCTTCATCGCTTTTGGTCTGTGCTTCATGGTGCTGGCTCTTCTGGTGAAGAAAATCGGCGTCCACTGGATTGACGTATTATTTCCACCCGCTGCCATGGGGGCTATCGTAGCCATTATCGGTCTGGAACTGGCACCGCTTGCTATGACCATGTCAGGCTTCATCGGAGAACCGCAGGGCATGTCCGCCGCTACGTCTATCACGATTTCCATGTTCACCCTGGTGGTGACCATCCTGGCTACCGTGCTGGGACGTGGTTTTATTTCCATCATCCCGATTCTGATCGGCGTCATCGCTGGCTACATCCTGTCGGTATTCATGGGCGTGGTGGATTTCTCCCATGTAGAAGAAATGCCATGGTTCGCCTTCCCCACTTTCTATGCGCCCCATTTCAATATGTCCGCTATCATGATGATTCTCCCGGCTCTCTTCGTGGTGCTGGCAGAACACATCGGCCATCTTTTCGTCACCAGTGATATCGTAGGTCGTGATTTGATTAAAGACCCGGGCCTCCATCGTTCCCTCTTCGCCGACGGCCTGTCCAATATGATTTCCGGCTTCGTCGGTTCTACCCCAAATACCACTTACGGGGAAAATATGGGCGTCATGGCTATGACCGGTGTGTATAGCACCTGGGTCATCGGCGGTGCTGCTTGCTTTGCCATTCTGTTCTCCTTCGTCGGCAAAATCGCCGCTCTCATCCACGCCATTCCGACCCCGGTTATGGGCGGCGTGTGCATCCTCCTCTTCGGCTTTATCGCTGCGTCCGGTATCCGTATGCTCATTGAAAAACGGGTAGATTACACGAAGTCCAGAAACCTGATCCTCACCGCGGTCACCATGATCTCCGGCCTCTCCGGCGCCACCATCGTCCTCGGCCCGGTACAGCTGAAAGGCATGGGCCTGGCTACCGTAGTGGCTATCATCACCTCCCTGGCTTTCCTCCTCTTCGATAAAACCCATTTGTCGAATGATGAAAAATAGCCTCTTGCCAAATGCAACAGTTGTCCTTTTCACAAATCGTAAAAAGGGGTTCATTCTGCTGCTTACCTAACTTAACAAAGAAAATATACCGCTCATCACAAGGTTAAAAAGGGTTATAAAAGGTTATGAAATATCGTTTTCATAACCTTTTATAACCCTTTCGCTTTTGTTATCTTGCTATGTTGGCTTTTCGGCCTAGAAGAAATAATAACCCTTATCCCCTTTTCTTCCTCATGTCTCTATCAAATAAGGACCATCTGTGTTACACTATACGTAGACATCGTGATTGACCGGAAATCGCCGCTCCCAGGAGCGGCTTTTTTCGTGTAAGTAAGTTTACACCTATTTGAGTCCCCCTTTCGGGGGGAAGGTGGTAGGCTTGCCTACCAAAGGGGGCAGCTCTAGCGGCATGAAATACTATGTTTCTCACACCAAACTTGGTGCTACCCGCTCCTAACGGTAAACGCAAAACACTATCCATTTCCCCGCTAGAAGCGGATATCACCAAACACGCTTGCTGTGTTCATAGCGAGGTATACCGCTACTGCCTCCCCCTCTTTAATTCTCCCCCGACGGGGGGCAAGGCACTAGTGTTTCTCTCATCAGAGTCATGTTTCACGTGAAACATAACACCTGCGGAATCATCTCTAGCGTCTCGGCTCCCCTGTCGGGGGAGCTGCCGAAGGCTGAGGGGGCAGCGCAAGCGGTATGAAACGCTAAATGTACGACAATCCCGCTCGGTGATGCCTGCTCCTAGCGGTAAAAGGGGCGCACTATCCATCTTCTCGCTAGAAGCGGATATCACCAAGCACGCTTGCTGTGTTCATAGCGAAGTATACCGCTACTGCCTCCCCCTCTTTAATTCTCCCCCGACGGGGGAGACAAGGCGTTAGTGCGTCTCTCGATAGTGTCTCATAGCAAAAGCGCATTTCACCCATTTCCTCATTCCACATTTACTACCGGGATAGGCCCTATCCGGTCCCTACGGGACCACCTTCCCCACTGGGGAAGGCTTTTTATGTTTCCCGTGAAACATGCCACCATCGGAATCATTTCGCCCCAAAAGAGCCCCTTCCTCAGGAAGGGGCAGGCCCGCTTGCGGGCCGGGGATAGGCCGACGAAGAAGAGTTGTTGGACTAGCCGCTATCGCAGGACGCCTGCACCGCTATGTTTTTCATTCCGATACATTCCGTTACAGCGAGCTATCCCCCTACCCCCCCTTCCAAAGGAAGAGGGCTAACGCCAGTAATGAAACCACAAGAGTCATGTTTCCCGTGAAACATGTTGATAGCGGGAATCACATCCAGCGTCTTGGCTCCCCTGTCGGGGGAGCTGCCGAAGGCTGAAGGGGCAGCGCAGGCGGCATAAAACGCCAACGGTACGACAATTCGCTATGGGACTAATACCATTCCTCATTCCTAATTCCTCATTGCCTTTAAAAGAGTCTGCTTTTGAGTTTCATCGCCTTCCACTTCGAGAGTGCCTGCTCTGCCTCTTCGGTCGCATCAGCGGTCAATTTCACTTGCCCCTTGAGCCGTTCCTGCATGGTCACCGACGAATCGATATAAGGCTCAAAGGTTTTATACAGATTCATTTTTGTAATTTCTTCTGACATATCCATAGAATACCTCCATATTTCTTACATGAGTAACTAGTCAATCATTTATGGTTCAACTTGGTAATTGGTTAGCAGCAGACCGTTCGCAGTAAGTAGTAAAAGATACTGCAAATGGCCTACATTACATATTACGCTAGACTAATGGTACCCCAAATCGATTCTCTCCGGCTGTCCCCTTTTTTAAAAGAAGACAAATCATAATAAACAACAGATAGAGCCTGAAAATAACTAGCGTAATTCCTATCAATAAAACCATTCCAAAATCCACTATAAATATAGCTTGTAAGGAATACAACACCCAGCACACCAGTAAAGCTCCGTATATCAGAGCTATAGCTATCAGATTATTTTTAATAAACCACCTTGCGGTTTGGTTCAAATCATGAAGTCGCCTAGCAATCAAAGATAAAGCGCCAACTAAATATATGATATTCGGTATAAATCCAACTACGTAAGAAGTAGTAACAATATACATATCATTATGCTCTTTTTGTATTCCCAAAACCTCTAACACCAATGCCACCAATACTGCAGTGAACACACACACCAGTTTATACAACACATAAAGTATAACGCCTCGCAAAATATAAGGCTTACGATTGAGCCGCCCCTGAAAGGAGAAATATTTCCTCATCCACGGCCTCGTCAATTTTGATTCATACCACGCTTCCATAGCCTCACCTCTTCCCCATTGTAGCATATGTAGTGAACTGTTGGCACGTATCCCTATGTTTCCCGTGAAACATGACGATAAAGGGTTATTATTCTGCTGCTTTCTTTCGTGAAACATTTCTTGCTATACAAAAGTGTCAAGGGTATAAAGGGTTATGGAACCCCTGCTATCCCCATAACCTTTTCCATGTTTCACGTGAAACATTTGACCCTATATGATATAATATAAAAAAGAGATAGTTGGTTATCCAGGGCGCGGATCTGGCTTTCTCAAAATAGTAATGTTTGAAGGAAGCTGTCCAAGCCATTGGGTGGCTTTTTTCAGTTACTACTTCTTAGAAGCAGTGATGATGAGGACGATCAGTGAGCCAAATGCTATCATTAAAGATAATGTTTCATATGTACTCATTGTGACCACCTCCCTCTTGCTTTGTAGTAAGAGAAAAGCCGTACCAACTATCTCGCATCCAATTATATCATAATCCCTTATAAAAAGCCGCTTTCCAAAGCGGCTTTTCGTGTTTCCCGTAAAACATGCTTACGGGTTTCCCTCCATGTGATACCAGCGTCAAATGCGATGCCTTCTCCTCTGGAGAAGGGGGACCGCGGAGCGGTGGATAAGGATTATCCCGGTATACCTGCCAAATGTCACCACAGGAAAATGCGCCTCTCTATAGTGTCTCATAGCAAAAGCGCATTTCACCTATTTCCTCATTTCCTATGTACTACTGGGATAATCCCTATCCGGTCCCTTCGGGACCACCTTCCCCACTGGGGAAGGCTTTTTATGTTTCACGTGAAACATACCGCGCCGCCCCCCATTCCTCATTTCTCATTCCTAATTCCTCATTGCCTTTTTTGTGCTATACTTACTACAAGAAAGGGGCATTCCATTGATTATTTCATCTGAACATAAAAAATGGATGGCCGCCGGAGCGATCGCTCTAATTTTGGCCATCCTGTGTTATTTCTTATTTTCCACCGCCCACGCCCACGAAGCACAAAGTCGGTCCAAAGTTTCTCCTTTGAAAGAAGGCGATACCATCGGTGTGCTCGCACCGGCTGCCAAGGGAAATATGGCAGAATACACCGAAGCCATCGATTTACTAGAATCCCTGGGTTACCAGGTGAAGCTGGCCCCTTCGGTGCATAAGTCCGCGGGTTACCTGGCGGGCAGTGATGAGGACCGCGCCAAGGATATCAATGATTTCTTCCAAGACGATGAGGTCAAAGCCATTCTCTGCCTCCGCGGCGGCTATGGCAGTGCTCGCATTTTGCCGCTATTGGATTACGATGCCATTGCGAAACACCCGAAACTGTTTATCGGATTTTCTGATATCACGGCGCTGCACACGGCCCTAGGAGAAAAAGCCCACATGGTCACCATCCACGGACCCATGCTGTCCAGTTTCAAGAATTTTGATTACACTGCTTTCACGTTGTATCTATTTGAAAACGGCCTCTCTGGCAGCTATCCCATTGGCAAACTTCCTATGCCAGAAGGGACCTCCCTCACCACACTGGTGCCAGGCAATGCCACTGGCCTGCTGGAAGGTGGCAATCTGACGGTTCTCGCTTCCCTTTGCGGCACCCCTTATGAACTGAAAGGGGACGGAGCCATCCTATTTCTAGAAGACGTGCGGGTCAGCCCTTACGAAATCGATCGCCTCATGGAGCAGCTCTACCAAAACGGCCTCCTCTCCCGTGTCTCTGGCATTGTGTACGGCGACTTCGGCCGAGCCCAGGCCGGCGCTGCAGAAGGGGATTTCTCCGTCGACGACATCATGACCCACTACGCCAAACTGGCTGGTAAACCAGCGGTGAAAAACTTCCCCATCGGCCACGCTGCAAACAACCTCTTCCTCCCCCTGGGCATCCAAGCCACCCTGCAGGCCAATGAAGACGGCAACGCGACAATTACGTTGAATGAAAGTTATTTGAAAAGCAATTAGCAATTAGAAATGAGGAATGAGAAACGGTGGTAGCGGCGCATCAAATAATATAGCGCCGCAAAAATATATACCTCACTAGAGTCAAGTTTCACGTGAAACATGACTCTAGTGAAATCACATCTAGCGTCTCGTCTCCCCCGCCGGGTAATGCTGTTAAGTTAAGGATTTGCGTTAGTAGGTATGATTCCACTAGTAGTGACAGGTTACTCAAGTTTCTAAGGCTTCTCAGGTTGCTCAGGTTCTCCGAATGTGCCGATAGACGCTAGCGTCATTAGCTCATTCGAGAAACGTGAGAAACCTAAGTAGCCTGAGAAACCTGAGTAACCTTGCATCAGCAGAAATCACCGCATATTTCGCTTAACTTAACAGCATTACCCGCCGGGGGAGAATACAAGAGGGGGGCTGCACTAGCGGCATACTTCGCTAACGGTACGACAATCGGACTCGGTAATACCCGTGCTTAGGTTATTATTCTGCCTTTTCGTATATCAAACATCATAATATATGCCGCTATTATCAAGGTTAAAAAAGGTTATAATGGGTTATATGATTTCGACAACCTCATAACCTATGATAACCCTTTTAACCTCGACACTAGCGATACATACTTTTGGTTAGACATAGTAAGCAGCAGAATGATAACCTTTTATTCCAATGTTTCACGTGAAACATAACGCTGGAGATATTTCAGCTATATTTCCCTAGGGCCTAGCTACTAATCCCTAATCCCCAGACACAAAAATATAATCATGCGGCGCTTCCAAATTTGACGCGCCGCCACCACCACTTCTAACTTCTCACTTCTAACTTCTCACTGCATTTATGAAAGGTCGTAATCACCATGTACAAAATCCAAGTTTATCTTCCCTTTGAATCCATTGATCTCATCCGCGAAACCATCAAGAACGCCGGCGGCGGACAGGTTGGAAACTATGCCGGCTGCATGTCCTGGTGGCAGGTACACTCCGCCTGGACCACCTTGGAAGGTGCCAATCCTTACAACGGCACCATCGGAGAAGAAACCGAAGAAGACGAATACGTCCTCCAGTGCCGCGTAGACAACGCCCACATCTACGACGTCGTCCGGGCCATCAAACGAGTCCACCCCTACGAAACACCGGTCATCGACGTGGTGAAGCTGGAGAATTTTTAATACGCTATGAGTTTAAGGTTTATTTTCCGAGTTCATCATCTGCAAATGCACGCATGGTTGTTAGTTGTTAGTTGTTAGTTGTTAGTTGTTTGGTCCCAACAACCAACAACTAACAACCGGCAACAATTGCTAATCCCATTTTATTCTAGTTGAAATATAAATTAACAAGCATCTACTAATTTATATATACAAAAAGGGTTATAAAAGGTTATGGGAATACCATTTTTCCATAACCTTTTATAACCCTTTTTAAGCCTGTCACAAACGCTTATTGGCACATTCGAGGAACCTGAGAACCTTGAGCAACCTGAGTAACCTGTAATCACTCTCGAAATCATCCCTACTAACGCCTAACCGTTTTTACGGCTAATCATCACCTGATGCACCCGATAGATATATCCCCCATTGGGATAGGCCACTTTTTCTGCTGCCACATAGGATTCGTTGCCGTCAATGAAACGGAATTTGGACAATTCTCCCGCCATATCCATATAAGTCCAGTAGGCGGCGCCATTTTCCACTTCAAAAAGCACAAACAAATAAGGCGACAAGCTAGACACCTGGGATTTTCCCTCCAGGATCGCCTTCTGCACCGCCTCCCCATTGAGAGACGTCCCCTCTTTGAGTACCCCACTTTCCAACTGAGGCATCTGATGAACAAACTCCTTCGGTACCGTGACGATACTGAAGTACCGCACCGGATACGCTTTGATTTCGATTTCTTTTTCGCTCATGTTATGATCCTTTGATTTGAAATACCATTGATTAGTAGCTAGGGATGAGGAAATATAGATGCTAGCGATTTCACCTCTAGCGTCTTGGCTCCCCTGCCGGGCAATGCTGTTAAGTTAAGCGAAATATGCGGTGATTTCTGCTGATGCAAGGTTACTCAGGTTTCTCAGGCTACTTAGGTTTCTCACGTTTCTCGAATGAGCTAATGACGCTAGCGTCTATCGGCACATTCGGAGAACCTGAGCAACCTGAGAAGCCTTAGAAACTTGAGTAACCACTACTAGTGGAATCATACCTACTAACGCAAATCCTTAACTTAACAGCATTACCCTGCCGGGGGAGCTGCCGAAGGCTGAGGGGGCAGCTCTAGCGGTATACTTCGCCATGAACATCACCAGCGAACTCGGTGACATCCGCCGTAGCGGATTCATAAGCCGCATATTTCCGCAAAACGTTTCACGTGAAACATGACGATTAAAGGTTATCATTCCGCTTCTTTCTTTTGTGAAACATTTCTTGCTATACCAAAGTGTCTAGGTTATAAAAGGTTACACAGGGTTATAGAAATTCTGCTTTTCCATAACCTTTCATACCCTTTTTAACCTTTTGATAAGCGGATGCATTTAGTTATGTCACTAACGTTCATGGCAGAATAATAACCTTCCCCGTGTTTCACGTGAAACACTCCTAGTTGCCTCTTCCGCCACGCCTCACTCATAATCACCGATTCATCATCCACCGATAATGCCCCTCCGCCCCCAAGCAGAGGAAAAGGATATACAACGCCTGTCGCAATCGGTCTGCCGATTCACCCTGGCTGAGTTCCTTCGCAGTGCTATCCAGGTAGGTGAAGAAGGCAAAGGCGGTGCGGAAGAGTTTCGTGTCTTCTCTACCGTTAATAGCGAAGCGACTTCTCTGGCGAAGCATCCGCTCCCGCAACTGCGCCCGAGTGAATCCTAAAATATCAAACATATACCCATTGACGATTTCTCGTGCGGTTTGCAGCACCACCGATGGATCTTCTGCCTGTTTGTACGTTTCCCACAGCTGCTGGTAGCTCCCCGGAATCGGATTGATATTTTGCCCCGGCTGCCGTTTCACTTTTGTCACGCAAGGCACCAGGTGCGAAATCCCATTTCCTTTTGAAAGCAGGAAATAGGACACATCTTTCCACTCCTGTTCCAAACCACTAGAAATAGCCCGCTGAAATTGGCTGTCGTGGGCCAAAAGAAATATCTGCGCCACCGGCACTTGCAAATGGGCTTTGAATTTCTTATCATAGGTTTCCTTATCCGCATTACGAAGGCACGCAGTGATGAGTTCCCGCGTCAGGGACGCCACTGCGGCTTTGGCACGGCTGTCGAGACCGGTGGACGGGTCGTCTAGAATCACAATTTTTCGTTTCGCTTCTCCCGCCTCCGATTGGCTGCCTATTTGATGACAGAAATAGAGGAATCCTAAAAATTGCCGTTCCCCTTCACTGAGCGCCTTGGCCGGCGTTCCATCGTCCCGAACAATTTCATACACCGAAGGATTACCTCTCTCCTGCAAATGGAAATTTTGGAATCCGGTGTGCTGCAATAGTGTATTCATGTGCTGACAAGCCGCCTGGGTATTCACATATTTCTTTTCCATATCCCCGATCTGCCGGACAAGAGATTGCTCTTCCTCTTGGTTTTCCATCCGAAGACGGGAGAGTTCCGTTTCTTTTTCCTTGATAGCATGGAGCCGCTTCTGGTAATCATTCACCAGTGGCGCCAATCGCTGGGCAAAATAGGCCCGCACCTGACGGGTACATTGGTCTTGCTTGCTTTGGTTGTTCTGCAGTGCTTCATTATGGGCCTGAATTTTCTGATTCCACGCCGCCAGCATATCTGACAAATCACCAATCTGCACCGCCAGCGGCGTGATTTCCACCACCTGAGAAGGGGATTCCCATTTGCTGCGAATTAGTTGGATGTTTTGAGAAATACCTGATTCCAAAAGCATTAAACGAGTTGTAAAATCCTGATAGCTCCCCACCTGAAATGAATCTTCCCGGAGCCGACGAAGCGGTGCCATCAGCGTTTCCGCCGCCTGTTGGTAAGCCCTGCCAAATTGTACAATCCGCTGCCGATTTTCCTCATATTGCGCATCAAAGGCCTCCGCCAACTGCTGCTCAAAATCATCAGGAAGCGGTTGCTGGCAATAAGGACACCGTCCCTCTCCTTTCCCATGAAAGGCTTCATGGCCCTTCCGCACCCAATCTGCAGCCCCCAGGGCGTGAATGAATGCAGAAAAAGGGGAATCCTGTCGGCTCACAATGGGTGTAGTCAAAATATCCTTGCCCGGTAGGTTATCTAGTATTTCCGGATTCGGAATGGCTGGCAGCAAAGCGTATCGTTTGAAATCACTGGCATACACATCCTGATAGAGCCGACGCAACTCCTCTCGGCTGGCTCCCCCAGTCGTGCTGTCTTTCATCATCTGAAATACTTCTGCCCCAAACTTACGCTTCGACCCCTTCGCCTTTCCCAAACATTGGGGGAATTCCTTCCGCTCCTCCTTCGTCATGTCCCAAGCGGTTTCCGCAAAGAAAGAAAATAAATTTTCTCGCGCCGCCTGATTGGCCTGCCACGCGTCCTGCAAATGCTTCCGCTCCATTTGCACCTGCTCTTTTCGCTTCTGCAGCGCTGCCAATTCCCCGGTGGTGTCGATATTGGCTTCTCCCATCATGAAAAGTCCCGGAAGTCCCTGATCAGGCCGGATATTTTGGTTCACAAAATCGGAATTGAATAGGCACCGCTCATAGTCCTCTGCCTTTGTATCATCCCGCCAGGAAATACCATCTCCCCCAGCGGCCAAAATCCTTCCTAAAGTTGACTTTCCCGTGCCATTCATGCCAAAAATGAAATTCACAAACGCCGGCACTATATCCTCCCCAGCAAAAGGCATTCCCTCCAAATGCACCTTCACCATAGCCGCCAAATCCTTTGGAACCTCTACTGCCATAACCCACACTCCCCCTTTAACGCACCGTGACTAGTTAATGCCATTAAGTTAAGGATTTGCGTTAGTAGGTATGATTCCGCTAGTGGTGACAGGCTCCAAAGTTTCTAAGGGTTCTCAGGTGGCTCAGGTTCCCCGAATGTGCCCATAGACGCTAGCGTCATTAGCTCATTCGAGAAACATGAGAAACCTAAGTAACCTAAGTAACCTGAGTAACCTTTGCATCAGCAGAAATCATCGCATATCTCGCTTAACTTAACAGCATTGCCGTAATTGGTGACTGAGATTTTTCCCACCCCGCCAATCACAAGTCTCCTTAATTTATTTCATTATACAACGAAGAAGATAAACTGGGCTAGGAAAAAGAGCCATGTTTCACGTGAAACGATAGTTAGAAAGGTTATGATTGTGCAAATAAGGATTGATTATCATGGAGACGAGAGCGTGGGAGTCAAGGTTATAAAGGGGTATATCCAAATGACTTCTGCAGATGCGTTATGTATTTAAATCGCTTTCACAAGGTTAAAAAAGGTTATTAATAGGTTATACGACATCCGCCTATCAATATGCATGAAAAAAGACTCAACCGCCAAAACAATTGAGTTTTTACATGCATACGGTAAATGTGAAAATGACACTATGGAAAACGCAAAGCCTTCTCCCGTGGAGAAGGGGGGACCGCGGAGCGGTGGATAAGGCCTATCCCGGTATACAAGACAAATGAGGAAAAAGAAAAATGCGTTTCTCGCTAGTGAAAGGATCGTTAGCCACTATTTCCTTTTTTTCATCACTAGCGTTGTTTTCTTTACAATAGCGGTCTCACCTCTATCGTCATTCCGACCAACGGGGAGGAATCTTTGTGTTATTCCCATCAGCTCTTTGTTTGTCAAGCGATATGAAATGAGACTTCCCGTTTTAGAATAACCGCTATTGCCTTTCACTCTCGCAATGCTCGAAACAACGTCTCACCGTAACGATTTGATTCAGTAAGCCCTTGCCGCAAGTGCTGCGAGATTTCTCCACTCAGGGATCCAAATCAATTTACATCTTCAACCCCATTTCGCACAAATATGCCCGGTCGAAATGACGGAGCCAGCT
>CAKQBK010000020.1 GCA_934216155.1 uncultured Dialister sp. | reverse complement strand
CCTGGAATTGATGGCTTTCCGGAACTGAAACAGAAGTTATGAAATTTTCTAACTCGAGTATGAAAAGATCATAGCAACTGGAGTAGGCGTATACGAGCCGTAGATTCCAGCAGATGCGAAGTACAAGTGTCTGTGTTATAGGTAGGCAGTCAGCAGTTTGCTGCTCGCAGTAGATTCTACAGAATTCTTAATCAAACATAGAGATATGACGACTGGATAAGTGCACGCTAGCAGTCATGACGACATGTGAGATGGCGGGCTTTATAGAAAAACTGTCAACTGCTAACTGTAAACTGTCTACTAGAAAAGCCAACTGCATAGTGCAAACGACGAACACAAACCGTGCCTTGAGGAAGCTATCGGCGTCTGATCCATAGCTAATGACTGCCTTGCTGACGAGAACCGTACGCCACTATATGGCTGGTATATCAATCGCTATCGTCTCATATTGCCTATATCGCTAGAGGTTCAGGTTGCTCAAGTGGCTCAGGCCTCTCAGGTTACAAACATCCTGAGAAACCTAAGAAACCTGAGAAACCTCATACCCAGTGAAACAGGCGGAAGACGTAGGAATGACACCAGTCGATATCAGAAGCTGCGTGGTGCCGCATTCACTTAGGCCTCATCCCAAGCATGACACGTAACCACCGGGCTTCCGTTGCAACTGGGCATGACAGTTCGTTGTTGGCTGTTAGCAGTAGGTTGAAATTGTTAGCAGTAGGTTGTTAGCGGTAAGCAGTTTTACTGCTAACTGCCTACCGCTAACTGCTAACTTTCCAAATCCCATTACCATGGTAATGATTTATATTTCTTCTCCATTCACCCCTCTGCTTTCCATGGAAAGTAGAATTGCCCGAAAGGGAACTCCATATATTTCATCAAACTTCTTTATAAGAAGTTTTGTTTACCATACACGAAAGAGTGACTGGTAGACTGGTGACTCGTGACTGGGAAAACCTAGACACTGATCGCCAGGTACAAGTCGCTGAGATACAAATGAAAGGAAATACTACTATGAAAACTTTGAAACTGACCTTTGCTACTGCAGGAAAAAGAAACTATGTCCTCAATATCGAAAATGCCAAGGATGATCTGACTTTGGACGAAGTGAAAACCCAGGCTGCCAAATTGATGAAAGTGCTGATTAACCGCAGCGGTGCGGAACTGACCGAACTCACCAAAGCAGAAGTCATCACTTCCTCTACTGCTGAATTGCAGTAAAAGCAATGAGGAATTAGGAATGAGAAATTAGGAATGAAGGTAGCGGCGCACACTATTTGGAAGCGCCGCGGAGAAATAAAGATTTCGAAAGTTGCCTCTTGTAGAACGGGCGGCAAAGTCGGAAATGGGTTTATCTACCGAGTCCGTGACCTTTCCTTAGCGAATTACAAAGTCCCATTGGTTTGAGGTTTAAGGTTTTGAAGATATCCCAAATCATAAACCTTAAACCAATGAGGATATGTATTTCTGCTATTTGTCAGCATTGGACACGGGATATTTCCTCTAACAACCAACAACAATCAACCAACAACAGATATATAGTTACGAAAGGACGTACAAATTATGACTACTACTAAATCTATGATCGACAAAAAACTTCAGATTCGTTTTGACAACGGCGTTACTAGCACCGGGAAAGCGGCTGTGAAAACCCTGAGCCTGTCCAATGTGAAACTCACCGCTACCGATGAAGAAATGATGGATGCCGGCTTGGCTTATACCGCCCTGACCGACGAAATCCTTTCTGGTGTGCGCATGACCGATGTGTATGACCTGAATCAGGAAGAATAACTCCTATTTCGTGGTTTTATAGAAATACTAAACAGCCCCTGTGGACTATGTCCATGGGGGATTTTTTATATGGAAATAGCTATGTATTCAATGCTGTTAAGTGAAGCGAGATATGGGATGATTCTGTTTTGGAAAAGGTTCTGAAGGTTCTAAGGGTCAATGAATGAGATGATAATGCTAGAGTCTATCGGCTCATTCGAGAAACGTGAGAACCCTTTGTACCCTTAGAACCTTCAGAACCTTATGTTCACTAGCGGACTCATACCTACTAACGCAAATCCTTACCTTAATGAGGGTAGTCGAAATATATGACCACATGGTTTCACTGGGCGTATTGTGCTATAATCCATTCTAAATAGTTGGATGTGCTCTTAGATAAGGAGATACGCTATGAATGATGAAAACCGTATGTCAGATGAATCGCCTGTATCGGATCCTGCATTGGAAGCTTTGGAAGCGGAACTTTACGACTTGCAGTCTGACGTGGATCACTGGATTATCAAATCGGAAGGGTATCAGCCAAAAAATGTGATGCATTTCTTTCAACATAAAAAGAAGTGGCTGGCTATGTTACATCATGGGGCCCAAGAAGTGTCCAGGTTGGACCCCGATAATCAGCAGCGCGGGATGAATGATTTGGCGGCGGCCTATTATCATCTGGGCACCGCCTGTTCCTGGACGGAAATGTGGCACTATGCTTATGTCATATTAAGAGAAGGAATGCCTTTTGCTAAGCAAGCAGGAGATCCTAAAGCGCTGTTCAAATATACGGAGGAAATGAAATATTACGCCAATGGTCCAAGCATGACCGATGAAATCAGGGCTTGTCGGACCGTGGCGGAGTTGGAGGATTTATTAAAAGCAGATGACGATATAAGCGGTACAGTTCATGGAAATGCGACTCCGGCGGCTCCTGGAAATACTGTTTCTTCTGCTCATAGAAGTACTGATACGGCTGGCCATAAAGAGAGAAGCAGCCTCCATGAAGAAAAGAGTGAAGGCCATGGCTGCTTACTGGCGATTCTTGGCGGGATGATTTTTATAGTCATTCTTTGGTTACTGTAAGAATTGTCACTCATGAAAGCATCTTGAATAACAGAAACTCAAATCGCAGTATTTCTTGAACCGTCATGGTACAATAAAAGAAATTGTGTAAGATAGGAGACGTGGCGGTATCTTGCGTATTTCTTTAGAGGAACTGAGACATATACCGAAAAACAAGATTCTTGTGTTTGATTTGGAACATACGGCGGTAGAAAATCCGGAGCTGCTCGAATTTTCTGCCGTTTGGGCCGATGGCCGTTTGGCTATGAATAGCTACGTGCGGCCGGTGCACGCCAAGGAGTGGCCCCATGCAATGGAAGTGAATCATATCACGCCGGCCATGGTGGAACATGCACCCACCATCGATGTGGTGGGACCGCGGATTGAGGCACTTTTGCAAGAGGCCATGGCCATTGTGGGCTATTCTTATTGGAATGATTTTTTCGTGCTGGAAAAGAACGGCATCGCAATTCCAGAAAAGACGGTGTTGCCTCGGGTGGATGTGTCGATCCCTTTTTCGGTGGTGTATCGAAAGCATGTCCTGGATGAGGGAAATTATAACCAGCGGAAATTGTCTATTTGTGCGAAATATTACGGCTTCACCAGTGAGAATTGGCATGATTCTATGACCGATGCGGTGGCGACGGCGTATTGCTTCAATCGGATGCTTTTGAATGGGGACATCGTTTTGACGGTGCCGAAAAAGAAGAAAAAGAAACCGCCCGTTTCTCCTGCCAAAGGAAAGTTGCCAAAGGTCCATGTCCGGACCAAGGAACAGAGCCATCGATTGACGATTAAACGGAGAGAACGCCGAAAGCGGGCCAAGGCGAGAATGAGGGCAAAAGGGATGAGGAAGTAGGGGCGTTGGTGGCTATTGGATAGGTTATTATTCTGCTGCTTACTACTGGTCTACTATGTGAATATACCGCCTATCAAAGGGGTATAAAAGGTTAAAAAGGGTTATGAGACTGTCGGAATCTCATAACCCTTTTTAACCTTTATAACCTTGTGATGAGCGGTATATTTGTTTTGTTGCACAGGTGGACGTGGTAGAATAATAACCTATTGCTTACGTTTAGGTTCTCTTCATTATGAAAAGCGAAAAAACTTCTTTATCAATGACGTAAAGACATTATAGAACGTGATGCCTATGCTAATTATGCAAATAGATTTAATTTGTATACACTTTATGGTAAGATGGTAAAAGATTGGTCAAGTTGTAAAGACTACGTAAAGAAATGATGTTTTTGAGAGGAGATGTTTTTTCATGAATTGGAAAGCTCTGGCAGCATGTACACTGGCAGGTATGGCATTGGTGACAGCAGGTTGCGGTGGTGGATCGGACAAGAAGGCTGAATCCGCAGCAGCTGGGCAGAATCTGAAAGGCAAAAAGCTGGTGATGTATGTATCTTTCCATGAAGACACAGCTAAGGAATTGGCTGATTTGTTCAAGAAGAAGACCGGCGCTGATGTAAGCTTTATTCGCTTGCCAACTGGGGAAGCGCTGGCTCGTATTGCAGCTGAAAAGGATGCACCGAAGGCGGATATCTGGCTGGGCGGCACTGCAGATGCTCATGCAAAGGCAGCAGCAGATGGACTCCTGGAAGCATACAAATCTCCAAATGCGAAGATGATTCTTCCGGAATACCAGGATAAAGATGGTTTCTGGTATGGTACGTATCTGGAAGTATTGTCTATCGGTTACAATGAAAAACGTTTTGATGAAGAATTCAAATCCAAGGGCGTAAAGGCTCCGGAAACATTGGAAGATCTCTTGAAACCGGAATTCAAGGGCGAAATCATCATGCCAGACCCGAGAAAGTCTGGTACTGGTAATACTTTCATCAGTTCTGTTCTGCAGCAGATGGGCGAAGAAAAAGGCTGGGCTTATCTGAAGGCTTTGAAACCTCAGATTGCACAGTTCACTCCTTCCGGTTTCACACCAGGACAGAAGGCTGGCGCAGGGGAATACCTGATTTGCCTGAACTTCGTTTCTGACCAGAATCTGGTTAGTGCTAAGGGACAGAAGCTCCACAGCACCATTTATGACCAGGCTGGTTGGACCACTTGCCCGGTTGGTAAGATTAAGAATCATGCCAACGATGAAGTGGCTAAGGCATTCATTGATTTCGTACTCACTAAGGAAGCCGGCGATATTCTGGTAAAGACCACCCATGGTGTGGCATGTAATCCAGATGTAGCTCCGCCAGAAGGCATGAAGCCGCTGAAAGAACTGCCGCTCTTCAAGACCTATGATCTGGTGAAAGCTGGCGCTGATAAGCAGAAGAATTGCGATACATTCTTTGCTGAATAATACGAAACATACCGCATAGGTGTGATTCTATGAATGAGATTTGACATAGTGACTAGTGACTGGTGACTAGTGACTGGGAATTGAAATCCTGGTCACCGGTCGCCGGGCGCTAGTCACTTTTTCTACTAGTGAGGAGTTATTATGAACGAAAAAGATACCGGACATGAACATACCGGCCTTTTAGCGGAAATGAAGGTGCTTCTTCGGGAGCCGCCGCTTTTAATCAGTATCCTGGCAGTGTTCTTGCTGTTTGGAGTTTTTATTATTTATCCATTTGTGAAAATTCTTCTGGTGCCTACCAGTGCGGACTGGATGCGGGCCATCACAGGGAAGGAATTTATCGAAGTTTTCGGACATACAATTTTTTCCTCTCTCATTGCCACAGCCACAGCCATTGTATTTGGGTTCCTCTTTGCTTATGGTATCAATTATACGAAGATGCCCTGTAAGCGTTTTTTCCAGGTGGTAGCCCTTTTGCCAACCATGGCGCCTTCGGTGGTCACTGGGCTGGCTTTCATTATGCTTTTTGGTCGCCGTGGTTTCATTACCTGGCACCTGCTGGGCATGAAGGTGGATCTGTACGGACCGTTTGGTTTGTGGGTGGCCCAGACCATTGCGTTTTTCCCGTTGGCGTACATTACCATTTCTGGGGTACTGAAAAGTATCAGTCCAAATTTGGAATTGGCAGCCCAGAACTTAGGGGCTCGCGGTTGGTACTTGTTCCGCACCGTGACCCTTCGTCTGGCTACTCCGGGGTTGGCCAGTGCATTCCTTTTGGTGGCTATTAACTCGTTGGCAGATTTCGGTAACCCGATGTTGGTCGGTGGGAACTACCATGTATTGGCTACCGAAGCTTACACCCAGGTGACTGGCGCATGGGACCTGCCCATGGGGGCTACCCTTTCTGTATTCCTTGTCATTCCGACTTTGATTGTGTTCTTTGTACAGCGGTATTACTTGGAAAAGAATTCCTATGTAACGGTGACAGGGAAACCGGTTTCCGGCCTCATTCGCGTCACCGCAGGGCCGGTTGCTACTTGGGCACTGTGGGCGTTCTGCATGACCCTGTGTGTGGCTATTTTGATGATCATCGGCGTGGTATTCCTCTTTGCGTTCACCGTAGCCTTTGGGTATGATTACACCTTTACGTTGGATTATTTCAAAGAAGGGGTACTCCAATCTAGCGTCATGGCTAATTCTTGGATTGCATCTATGTCGACGGCAGCCATTACAACCGTACTTGGCATTGCACTGGCTTTCCTGACCATTCGCAAGAAATTCCCGGGAAGAACGGTCATGGATTTCCTGGCTATGCTTCCTGTTTCTTTGCCGGGGACCTTCATCGGTTTGGCATTGATTTTGGCATTCAATGATGGTGTGCTGGAAATGACCGGCACTTTGGTCATTATCATTCTTGGTATGGCTCTTCGCCAGCTCCCTGTGGGATATCGACAGGCTGTGGCTGGTTTGAAACAGATCGAAGGCTCTTTGGAACAGGCTTCCACCAATTTGGGGGCCAATAGTTTCACCACATTCCGGAAGATTGTCCTTCCTATGTTGAAAAATTCCCTTTCTGTCAGCTTTGTGTATGCGTTCATGCGCTCTATGAATACTCTTTCTACGGTTATTTTCTTGGTATCTCCGGAATGGAACCTGGCGTCTATCAATATCATGAGTTTGGCGAACCAAGGATTCCTGCCCACCGCCAGTGCGACTGCCGTAGGGATCATGCTGGTCATTTATGCTACCTTCGGCGTGGTGAAGCTGATTCTTCGGGATAAGATTAATATTTTTGATTTGTAGTAAACAGGTTGCTCAGGCAGCTTAGGTAGCTCAAGTTGCTTAGGCATCTCGAATGAGATGATAATGCCAGCGTCAATCAGCACATGTGAGGAACCTGAGAAACTTTAGTATCCTGAGAAACCTGTGTAACCTTTATCAATATAGGAAAGGAAATTATTATGTCAGAACTGGTATTGCAGTTAAAAAATATCAATAAATACTTCGGCAAAAGTCATGTAATCAAGAATGTGAATCTGGATTTTGAAAAGGGCCATTTCATTACATTTTTGGGACCTTCTGGTTGTGGGAAAACCACCCTTCTCCGTATGATTGCCGGTTTTTATGAACCGGATGAAGGGGAAATTCTTCTGAATGGTAGAAATATCGAAAAAGTGCCGCCCTATGGACGAAATACGGCTATGGTGTTCCAGGAATACGCTCTGTTTCCTCATATGAACGTATTTGACAACGTATCCTATGGCCTTCGAGTAAAGAAAGCACCGAAAGCAGAAATCGAAAAGCGCGTCCAGGAAGCGCTGGCTTTGATGCAGCTAAAGGGGATGGAAAAGCGTTTCCCGAATCAGATGTCCGGCGGGCAACAGCAGCGTGTGGCTGTAGCTCGTGCGTTGGTGATGAATCCGGAATTGCTTCTTTTGGATGAACCGCTGTCCAACTTGGATGCGAAACTTCGTGAAAGCGTCCGCGTGGAACTTCGTGATATCCAGCTGAAAATGGGACTTTCTACCATTTATGTCACCCACGACCAGTCGGAAGCCCTGTCCATGTCGGATCGCATTGTGGTACTGAAAGACGGGGTAGTCCATCAAGTAGGAACCCCGCAGGAAATCTATTTCGAACCGAAAACCCCATTTGTGGCAGATTTCATTGGTACCACCAATCTGATTACTGTGAATGGCGAAAAGGGAAATACCGTTTCCTATGGCAATGTCCACTTCGCTTCTTCCAATCCAGTCAAGGAAGGACAGTCCTATGTGGCTTCCATTCGTCCAGAAAGTGCAAAGCTGCATAAAGAGGCCCAGGACGGCAAAGTCAATGTGGCAGCCCAAATTTTCAATAAAATGTTCCTGGGTGAAAAAGTACGGTACTTCGTGAAAGATGGATTGGGTAAGGAATGGATTGTGGATATGTTCGACCCAGGGAAAACCATCCTGGAAGGCCAGTGCTATGTCACCTTCCCAGCAGACCGGGCGTGGGTAATTGAAGAATAGTGCGTAGTGAGTAGTGCGAAGTGGTGGATGGGGCGCACAACTTAAGAAGCGCCCCAATACCCCTTTTTATGTTATTGAATTCATGGAATATTCTTCGAATATAACCTTGTGATAATCTAAAAACTGTTTGTTAGAAAGGCCAGTGCATAGAGGATAACCTATTTCTGCTAAAACTTTAAGAAGGAGAATCGTATGTTAGAAGAACTGAAGCGTCAAGTCTGTGCTGCCAATCTGGAACTGGCAGCGCGGGGTGTGGTGATTTATACTTGGGGCAATGTGAGTGGCATCGATCGAGAAACCGGTCTGGTGGTGATCAAGCCGTCTGGCGTACCCTATGAAGGAATGCAGCCGGCGGATATGGTAGTGGTCGATTTGGAGGGCCATGTGGTAGAAGGCCATCTTCGACCTTCGTCCGATACGCCAACCCACTTGGCTTTGTACAGAGCCTTTCCGGAAATTGGTGGCGTGGTGCATACTCACTCGACGAATGCGGTGGCTTTTGCACAGGCAGGACGAGATATTCCCGCCTTGGGAACCACCCATGCGGATTATTTCTACGGTCCGGTTCCTATCAGTCGTTCCTTGACAAAAGAAGAAGTGGAAGAGGATTATGAAGGAAATACGGGTAAAGTCATCGTGGAAACCGTGAAAGCCCATGAAAAAGAAACGCTAGCGGTGCCAGCGGTTCTGGTGAGAAATCACGGTCCTTTCACGTGGGGAAAGACATCGGAAGAAGCAGTGTATCATGCGGTGGTACTAGAAGAAGTGGCAGAAATGACCATGAAAACATTACTCTTAAATCCAAATGCATCCATGGATTCTTATATTTTGGATAAACATTATCAGAGAAAACATGGACCAAAAGCCTATTATGGACAGAAAAAGCAGTGAGAAGTGAGTAGTGAGAAGTTAGAAATGGTGGTGGCGGCGCATAAAATATAGAAGCGCCGCGGTTATAAAAGGTTACAAAGGGTTATGAGGCTTCCGTTAGTCTCATAACCTTTTGTAACCTTTTATAACCTTGTGATAGGCGGTATATTCAATATGTTATAGATATGGTCAAGGCAGAATCATACCCTTTACTTCTCACTGCTTTTATCGAATCCAGCTTTCTAGTTTCTCAAGTAATCCCTTGCAGCCGGCGGTGGAGGTTTTGTACACGTCGTCCCAGAAGGCACCGGTGGCGGGATTGGGAATGGCGGTGGGATTTTTGGCGTAATCGGAGAGGATATGGATTTTTTCGTCCACATCGCCGCCGACGGTGTTGAACAGTTCGTTTTCTTCGCTGCCATCCATGGCGAGGATGAAGTCGTAGTCTTCGTAGGTTTTCCAGGCCAGTGCAAAGGGGAGTGTGTCGTCTGTCGGGATGTGATGAATGGCCAGTTCGGCGCGGGCGGCATCGTTTAGGGGCGTGCTGTTCTTGGTTAGCCTAGCTGTATCGATGGTGATGCGGTCCTCCAGGTGGGCTTGCTTTACTAATTCTTTCATAATGAAGTAGGCCATAGGGGGTTCGCTGCTTTTGGGGTGGGAGAGGAAGAGTAGTTTGATCATGGTGGACACCTCCGAAATATGGCAATGCTGTTAAGTTAAGGATTTGCGTTAGTAGACATGACTCCGCTAGTGGTGACAGGCTCCAAAGTTGCTAAGGTTTCTCAGGCTGCTCAGGTTCTCCGAATGTGCCGGTAGACGCTAGCGTCATTAGCTCATTCGAGAAACGTGAGAAACCTAAGTAGCCTGAGAAACCTGAGTAACCTTTGCATCAACAGAAATCATCGCATATTTCGCTTAACTTAATGACATTACGGAATATGGGGGACTAGGGATTAAGAAAGTGAGGAGTTAGGAATGAGGAGTGAGGAGTAGTGGAAGGGGCGCACCATTTATAAAGCGCCCCAATATTTTATTTTTTATAAACCTTAATCCCATAGTGCAAAGATATGGGAAAGGTTGTGGAATTTTCGGCTGTTTCATGATCTTTTATAACCTTTATAACCCTGTGGCAGGTGGTATATGCCATAGGATGGTTGAATGGTCATGGTGTAATGATAACCTGACTATATTTTGGGGATTTGGAAATTTGGATCTATTATTTCTATTTTCATCATACATAGGCATTGTAAAGTTTTCATCAATAGAAAGGCGTTCTTTGCCAATTTTTCGTTTATTCCAATTTGACATAAAATGGTGCAAGTGCTATTCATCTGACGCATAAAAGGATGGTGTGATAGTTAACTATAGGAGTAAAATCACGGAAAATGAGTGGTATTTTCTAATATTAGGGGTGTTTTCTATTTCTTGCTTACCAAGTGCAAAATTAATAAGTGTATACTTATTTCGATTCAAAAATCTATGGCTCTTTACACATTGTTTACACAATATCGAAATAGTATAATACAAAAAGTGAGCAATCCATTGTTAGCAAAGTCCATCTCCTATAGGAAAGCGGTATTTCCTGGGAGTGATCGGGTAGGCAGCCATGGATTGTATTTCGCCGGCTTATCCGGCGGTGAGGGGAAACGTGGGGGTCCGGGTTTCCTCTTTGTGCAGAAATACAGGTAAGGAGCGTAGCATTACGCTTGGAAAAACATAGGAGTTTTTCTGTGTAAAAGTTGCTCAGGTTGCTCAAGTTTCTCAGGTTCCTCGAATGTGCCAATAAACGCTAGCGTTATCATCTCATTCGAGGAACCTGAGCGGCCTGAGTGACTTGAGAAACCTAAGAAATCTTTACCGATATTTCTTTTATGGGGAAGCCTTAGGGCTTTTAAGGAGGCAGACATATGAATAAGAAATTGGCTTTAATCGGTGTATGTGCAGTGGCAGCAGGTCTTTTGATTGGTGGTTGCGGTGGCAAGGCGAAGAGTGACAATGCAGGCGGCGCTGCTTGGAAACCAACCAAGGACGTGAAGGTCATCGTAGCTTACAAGGCTGGTTCTGGCACCGACACAGGCGCTCGTCTTTTGACCAACAGCGCAAAGAAATATGTAGGTCAGACCTTGGTCATCGAAAATAAACCGGGTGCTGATGGTAAGATTGGTTGGACGGAACTTTCTAAGTCCAAGCCCGATGGCTATACCATTGGTTTCATTAATCTGCCGACATACACCACATTGGCACAGATGGAAGGTTCTGCTTTCACCGATAAGTCCATCGTTCCGATTTGTAACCATCTGACAGAAACCGCTGTGGTAGTTGTCAGAAAGGATGCGAAGTGGAATGACTTGAAGTCTCTGGTAGCCGATGCCCAGGCCAATCCGGGACAGCTGAAGTGCTCCACCAATGGGGTACAGGCTTCCAACCATACGGCTGCTCAGCTGCTCGCACAGTCTGCGAAATTTGAATACAATGCAGTTCCATACGGCGGTACCGCTGACCAGCTCTTGGCTCTCCGTCAGGGCGAAGTGGATTTCTCCTGCGCTAAGGTGGCTGATGTAGCAAAACTGATTAATGGCGAAAACGCAGAACTCAAGGTTCTCGGCGTCTATGCAGAAAAGAGAGATCCATCTCTGCCAGATGTTCCGACTTTGGGTGAATTGGGTTACTACAACAAGTGGTACGGCTCCGCTCGTGCTCTGGTAGCACCGAAGGGAACCCCGGACAATATCATTAAGTTCTATGAAGATGCATTCAAGAAGACCATGGAAGATCCGGAAGTGAAGTCTGCTCACGAAAAGGCTGGCATGGTGATTGACTTCAAGGGCAGCAAAGACCTGGGTAAGATGATCGAAGAACAGATGGATTTCTGCAAGAATGTAGTATCTAAGCTGTACCAGAAATAGTAGGTATGAGGTAGTGCATCACTGGGGCATGGTACGTGTATGACTAAAGGGTAGCCCTTCGGGCGGGTTATTCTCAAAATACCAATCGTGGCAGTTGTTTGGTCCTACAAAGATAAAGGGTTATAAAAGGTTATGATTCTACGGAAATACCATAACCCTTTATAACCCTTTATAGCCTTGTTTGGGGGATGTCATTTCGCAAAAAGGTTGCTCAAGTTTCTAAGGGTTCTCAGGTTGTTCAGGTTCTCCGAATGTGCTGATAGACGCTAGCGTCATTAGCTCATTCGAGAAACGTGAGAAACCTCAGTATCCTGAGAAACCTGAGCAACCTTTGCATCAGCAGAAATCATTGCATATCTCGCTTAACTTAACAGCATTGCCTCAGGAAGGGGGCAGGGGGGATAGGAAGACGAAGAAGAGTTGTTAGGCTAGCCGCTGGAGAGAACGCCTAAATGAGCAGAGGGAAATCTATTTCATGCCGCTAGAGTGGGCTATCCCCTGGACTTTTCGTTACGCTCAAGTCCTATCCCCTTCCAGAGGAAGGGGACTTTCGTGGGTGATTCTTCTGGCAAGCATAAGGTTCTTAGGCTTTTCGAACGTGCTAAGTGACGCTAGCGAAATCATTTCCATTTACCCCCTTCCTCAGGAAGGTAATGCTGTTAAGTTAAGAATTTGCGTTAGTAGGTATGATTCCGCTAGTAGTAACAAGTTGCTCAAGTTTCTAAGGGTTCTCAGGTTGTTCAGGTTCTCCGAATGTGCTGATAGACGCTAGCGTCATTAGCTCATTCGAGAAACGTGAGAAACCTCAGTGTCCTGAGAAACCTGTAATCCCCAGTTACCAGTCACTAGTCACCAGTCACTGGTTAGCCGCTAGTGAGAACGCCTAAGGGTATAGAGACAAAGCTGTTTTATACCGCTCGTGCGGGCTATCCCCTGGACTTTTCGTTACGCTCAAGTCCTATCCCATTCCAGAGGAAGGAGATTTTCGTGGGTGATTCTTCTGGCAAGCATAAGGTTCTGAAGGTTCTAAGGGTTCTGAAGGTTCTTAGGCTTTTCGAACGTGCTAAGTGACGCTAGCGAAATCATTTCCATTTACCCCCTTCCTCAGGAAGGTAATGCTGTTAAGTTAAGAATTTGCGTTAGTAGGTATGATTCCGCTAGTAGTAACAAGTTGCTCAAGTTTCTAAGGGTTCTCAGGTTGTTCAGGTTCTCCGAATGTGCTGATAGACGCTAGCGTCATTAGCTCATTCGAGAAACGTGAGAAACCTCAGTGTCCTGAGAAACCTGAGCAACCTTTGCATCAGCAGAAATCATTGCATATCTCGCTTAACTTAACAGCATTGCCTCAGGAAGGGGGGCAGGGGGGATAGGAAGACGAAGAAGAGTTGTTAGGCTAGCCGCTGGAGAGAACGCCTAAATGAGTAGAGGGAAATCTATTTCATGCCGCTAGAGTGGGCTATCCCCTGGACTTTTCGCTACGCTTAAGTCCTATCCCCTTCCAGAGGAAGGGGACTTTTGTGGGTGATAACGCTAGTGGTATCAGGGCCCCTTAGAACCTTTAACCGCAAAGATAGCATTGCATACTTCGCTTAACGGAGCAGCATTGCAGCAACTTGAGCGACCTGAGAAACTTGAGCAACCTGTAATCCCTAATTCCTAGTCACCACTTCCCAGTCACCAAAAAAAAGGAGTGTTTCATGAAAAAATCAGATATTTATATTTGCGGATTTATGTATGTATTTTCCGCATTCTTCCTGTACTTGACCCAGGAGTTTCCTCTGGGTGCGCGGCATTATCCCCATTTCGTCATTGGCCTTTTGGTGCTTTTGACTACCATCCGTGTGGGCCATATGTTCCGCGATTATCGGCGGGAGCACAAGGTGGTCAATGATATTCCAGAAATTTTTGATGGGTTCTTGCCCAAGCAGTTTTGGGTCATGTTTGGCGCGTTTATCCTGTTCTTTGTGCTCATGTATTTCGTAGGATTCTATCCAGCAGCATTGGTATATCTCTTGCTGTGTCTCTTCTATTTCAAAATCCGTCCACTTTACATCTTCCTGGTATTGGCTGGCATGCTGATTCTGGTCTTTGCCACCTTCGATTCGTTCTTGAACGTGCCGCTGCCTATGGGAGAGTTGTTGGAGGATTTGATCTGATAGCTGGGAATAATGAGCAATGAGTGATGAGCAATGAGTAATTGAGGTAGGGCGCATCAAATTATATGGTGCCCTGATTTTTAAGATTAAAAAATTTACGGCGCTATATGAATTGTGCGCCGCTACCTAAATTACTCATTACTCACTACTCATTACTCATTTTGCATAACTCACAAGGAGGAAATATATCGCACTATGGATGCAAATACATTGGCATTAATGGCCCAGGGGTTTGCTAATGCCCTGGAGCCTATGAATTTATTGATGATGGTGATTGGCGTCACCATTGGCGTCGTGGTGGGCTGTATGCCTGGGCTCTCTGCGGCTATGGGGGTAGCGCTGCTGCTTCCTCTGACTTTCGGTATGAAACCGGAAACGGGCATGATTATGCTGGGTGGCATTTATTGCGGTGCTATTTTTGGTGGTTCCATTTGTGCCATTCTGATTCATACCCCAGGGACCCCGGCGTCGGCTGCGACCGCTATCGATGGGTATGAATTGACCAAGAAAGGCCGGGCCGGAAAGGCACTGGGCACTGCCTGCATTGCGTCTTTCTTTGGCGGGCTTTTGTCCTGTATTTCCTTGTATTTCTTTGCCCCCATGCTGGCCCAGTTGGCTATGAAATTCGGCTCTCCTGAATATTTTTGGCTGGCTCTCTTCGGCCTCACCATCATCGCTGGTGTTACCACCGGTTCTATGGTGAAGGGCCTTATGTCCGGTGCGTTCGGGCTGATTCTGTCCACCATCGGCATGGACCCTATGGAAGGGACTGAACGTTTCATGTTTGGCGTCGATGAATTGTACAACGGCATTAACGTGACTTGTGCGCTTATCGGGCTGTTCTCCATGTCTCAGGTTTTCATCCTCATGGAAAAGGCCATCAAAGAACGGGGCAGCATCGTGAAATTTCATGACACTGTGCTTTTGAAATTCCATGAATTGAAACAAATTGGACTGACGGTCGTTCGTTCTTGGCTGATCGGAAATATCATCGGCATTCTGCCAGGGGCCGGTGCGTCCATCGCTTGCTTCCTGGGGTATAACACAGCAAAACAGTTTTCTAAGAAAAAAGAAGACTTCGGCCATGGTTCCATCGAAGGGATCGCTGGGTCCGAAGCAGCCAACAACGCTGTCACCGGCGGCTCTCTCATTCCGACCCTGACCCTGGGTATTCCAGGCGAATCGGTTACTGCGGTTCTCATGGGCGGCCTTATCATCCAGGGCTTGCAGCCTGGACCGGAACTGTTTACGAAATACGCGCCTATGACCTACACCTTCTTCGCTGGCTTTGTGATCGTGCAGTTCTGTATGCTTCTTATCGGCTTGGGCGGCTGCCGTATTTTCGCACACATTGCGAAACTGTCCGATGCCATTCTGATTCCTTGTATTTTCGTTCTCTGTGTGGTAGGTTCTTTCGCTATCAATAACAGCTTCGTCGACGTGGTTATTATGTTCCTCTTCGGCGTGGCCGGGTACCTGATGCGTAAAATGGGACTCAATACCGCCGCTGTCGTACTGGCCCTCATCCTGGGACCGATCGGCGAACGTGGCCTTCGTAGAAGTCTTTCCCTTTCTGGCAACGACGTGTCCATCCTCTTCTCCACACCGATCTGCTGGATTCTGATTACCCTCTGCGTCCTCTCCGCGTTCTCTCCACTTTTGATGGATTGGATGAAAAAGGCTAAAAAGCAGTGAGAAGTTAGGAGTGAGAAGTTAGAAATGGTGGTGGCAGCGCACACAATTTGGAAGCACTGCAGATATATAAGGGTTACTCTATGAGTTTGTTTTTCTAACCAATCTATTAGACCATATGTTACACGGTTATAAAAAGGTTATGAGATTTTGATAGTCTCATAACCTTTTTAACCTTGATGATAGTGGTAAGCATTATTATGTTCGGTGTAGGGAATCAGCAGAATCATACCCTGTTTGGTTGTTCGTTGGTGGTATACAACAGTAATATTCCAAGTTACCAGTCACTAGTCTACCAGTCACGAAATAGAGTATAATAAAATCACCTTCCAAAGAAGGGAGGTGATTCCTAATGAAGGGGATATTCTCAATCTTAGGTTCGTTGTGAGCTGATCTGCTGGCCCCTGGATTGATCGCCTTGCTTACATGGTGGCTCAACCAGAAAAGTAAAAAATAGGCAGGAAAAAAGGATGCAGCGGCAACTGCATCCTTTTTTGTCCTCGGTGATTCCGGAAGGACTATTCTCAATCTTATGTCATCATTATAGCACAATGAATAAAAAAGGAAACGGTAAAAATTTGGCAGTCCGTTTCCTTTTTTGCCCTTGGTGATTCCTGAAGGACGGGTTTGGTTTCAACCTAAATATATTATAACGCGGTAAGAAGAAAAAAAGAAACAGTTTTAGGATTGGTAGTTGATAGCGATTCATTCCCAGTCAGCAGTCACGAGTCATCAGCTACCATAAAGTACGCTTCAAACCGCACTTTCCCCTTTTCCTGGGTGAAGGTGTGATAGCCGTTGTATTCTTTCATGAAGGAGGAGACGGAAATCATGCCCAGGCCGTGGCCGGCTTTGGTGGTGATTGGGTAGCCTTCTTCGTTGAAGCGGAGCGGTTTGTCGTAGTAGTTTTCAATAGAGAGGACCACCTGTTTTTCCTTCACGTTGAGATGGAAGTGCAGGTATCGTTTGTTCGTATCCATGGCAGCCGACGCTTCCAGGGCATTTTCCAACAGGTTAGCGATCATGAAGGCCATGGGACTTTCCACGCCAGGCAGGCTGGGCGGCACGTTGATTTTATACGTTAGAGGAATGCCCATATCTTTTGCTTTATGGAAATAAATGGTCAGTACCGCATTGAGGATGGGGTTCAAACAATAGGGGTGCACCACGGTGCGTTCCAGATTGTCATCGAAAGTTTCCAAAAGGGACAGGGATTTTTCAATATTTCCTTCATGAAGAAGCTGGTACAGGGTGCGGATGTGATGGCGGAAGTCGTGGCGGATGAGGGACATTTTCTTGGCGCTATCTTGGGAGACCAACGCATAGTGGCGAAGGAACTCCATGGATTTTCGCATAAGTTCATTGGCACTGCGGATGCGAATCTGGTCTTCCGCATCCTTGGCTTCCATGGAAATGAATTTGTAAAATACGAAAAACCCAATCAGCAGAACTAGCCAGGATGACAGTTTATCGGCAGTCCACAAATCGCCGATGAGGCTGGTGGGGACCACGTTGAAGACCAGAAGGAGCGGAAGAACGGCGATGTAGTAGCTGTAGGATTTGTCATTGATGAACCGGGTGGAGGGCATCATTTTCAGAAACATGGGCCGTACCAGGGGGAGGGTCAGGAAGAAATACAGATCATACAGCCACATTTGGGTGGCTAAGTGGGGCGTGCGGTCCGCCATGTCGGGATAGAGCAACAACATGGTGAGGCCGCTCAGGCCGTGGAGCAGAAACATGTACACCGCCTGCATGCCCAGGACGAAAACTTGCTGGGGCTTGTACTGGGGAAGCAAGTACAGCATGGCAAGGAAATAGGGCAGCCACCCGAAAGTGAGTACGATTTTGTACGCCAGAACAGTGAGCCCCATGGCACAAAACAGAAGCCCCTGCCAGGCCATGTTGAAAAGAGCCAACAGGAAAAAGGCAGAAAAAATCCGCCGCTTCTCCTCTTCAGTGATAAAAGGAGAAAATGGCAAATAGCGCATGTAACCACCGGCAAAATGCAAGATGGTGATGGGGATGAGAAGGTTGCATAGACTTAGTAGCATGATGGGCCTCTTTTTGGTGACTAGTGACTCGTGACTGGGGATTAGTGGCTAGGCCCTAGGGATTAGGGAAAGCGATAGAGGTTATTATTGTGCACTAATTTCTATATCACACATAGTGATATATACCGCCACTGTCGAGGTTAAAAGGGTTATAAAAGGTTATGGGATGACCGAAATCACATAACCTTTTATAACCTTTATAACCTTGACAGTGGCGTTAAGATCAGTATGTTTGATAGAGGATGCAGCAGAATAATAACCTTATATAGTGGGCAATGCTGTTAAGTTAAGGATTTGCGTTAGTAGACATGACTCCGCTAGTGGTGACAGGCTCCAAAGTTGCTAAGGTTTCTCAGGCTGCTCAGGTTCTCCGAATGTGCCGGTAGACGCTAGCGTCATTAGCTCATTCGAGAAACGTGAGAAACCTAAGTAGCCTGAGAAACCTGAGTAACCTTTGCATCAACAGAAATCATCGCATATTTCGCTTAACTTAATGACATTAATATAGTGGGCACTATATAATTTGATGCGCCCCTACCACCACTCCTCACTCCTAATTCCTCACTCCTAACTTTTATCACATTTGGAAATCTGTGAGGAGACACTATTTATTTAGCAGATACTGCATATACCCATGTTTCACTTCTTTTTTCTTCCGTCGGCTGATGGGGGCGGTGGTATTTCCTTTCAAATGAAACAGGTCTTCTTCCATGGACGTGATGTAGTCCATATTGATGGTGAGCCGGTGGTAACATTCGAGGAACCGTTCGTCGCTGGAAAGGATATCGGAAAGTTCCTGATAGGTGTTCAACGTGGGAATGTCCTTATCTTCCAAATGGATCACGGCGGTTCTCGTATTGTTGCAATCCAGGGATAGGATGCGGGCGAAGGGGATTTCTATGTCATCCTGCCCGGGAAGGCGTACTGTCAGTTTTCTGCCAGAAATCATTTCATCCGGCAGCAATCGATTCAGGACGCTGGTGAAGAGGGTGTGGTTTTCGGCGATGGGTTTCAAAATATAGGCAGACGCAAAGACGGAGTAACTCTCCAAGGCATGTTCTTTGCTGGTGGTGAGAAATAGAATTTTCACCCCTTCATCGAGAATTCGCACTTTTTGTGCCACTTCGATGCCGGTCAGGCGGGGCATATAAATATCCAGAAATAGTAAATCATAAAGACCGCAGGAAAAATGAGATAGAAACGAACTTCCCTCCTGGAACGTGCTGATGGTGTAATCGATGGGAGACGTGCCGGCCCGTTTTTTGAAATACTGGGTGAGATAGGTTTTGATGATTTCAATATCCGATGGATTGTCATCCACCACAGCGATATGAAGCATAGAGATCACCTCGTTTAAAAGCAGTTAGCAGTTAGCGGTAAACCGATACTGTTAACTGCTTACTGCTAACGGTCAACTCCTACTATATAAAAAGGGGGATTGGGGCGCTTTATAAGTTGTGCGCCCCTTCCACCACTTCTCACTCCTCACTTCTAACTTCTCACTGCCTTTATTATACTCGAAAAATGTGTGAAAAGTCTTGCATGAAATAGCAAGAGTATGGTATAGTAATTCCAATTAATCTTAATTTGTAAGATTCGCGATGATAAGAGAGAGTACAGGATCGTCGAAGCCAAAGAGAGCCCCGATTGGTGGGAAGGGGTGCGGAGCGGTTTTGGAAGTGCCTCTTGGAGCAGATCGGCTGAAAGCAAGTAGGCCATCCGGGGAGCCCGATATAGCCAGAAGTCGTAAGACTTACCAAGGTTTCTATGGTGACATAGAAATGAAATTGGGTGGAACACGGATTCTCCGTCCCTTATGTGGGACGGGGTTTTTTTAATGAGAAATTAGTAATGAGTAATGAGAAATTGTGGTACGGCGCAACAAAATAAAAAGCGCCGTATTTTATAAATAATTATAGGTTATAAGTGCGGCGCTATATGAATTGTGCGCCGCCACCTGAATTACTCATTTCTAATTACTCGTTACTCATTGCATTTCAGAAAGAAGGTAAAGAGATCATGTCCCGCATTTTGACTGCTGAACATATACGTAAATCTTTCGGGAAGAACACAGTACTGAAAGACATCAACCTGTCTGTAGATAAAGGTGATGTAGTTTCTATTCTTGGTCCCTCTGGCACAGGGAAGACCACATTCCTTCGCTGCTTGAATTATCTGGAAAAACCAGATGCAGGCAAACTTTCTATTGATGAAGTCTCTGTGGATTTTTCCCATATTTCCAAAACGGACGTACAGAAACTCAGAAGAAAGTCTACCATGGTGTTCCAACAGTTCAATTTATTTAGAAATAAGAACGTCCTGGAAAACGTCACCGAAGGCCTCATTTATGGCTATGGCAAAACGAAAAAGGAAGCAGAAGAAATCGCTATGGAAGAGCTGGCTCGTGTCCATATGACGGACTATGCGAAACTCTATCCTTCCGAATTGTCCGGCGGCATGCAGCAGCGCGTGGGCATTGCTCGTGCTTTGGCACCTCGCCCGGATGTGATTCTTTTCGACGAACCCACATCTGCACTGGATCCGGAACTGGTAGGCGAAGTGTTGGATACCATCGCCGAAGTGGCGACTTTGGGCATCACCATGATTATCGTCACCCATGAAATGCACTTTGCTAGAGAAGTGTCTTCCAAAGTGGTCTTCATGTCCGACGGCCTGGTGGTGGAAGAAGGCAAACCGGAAGACCTCTTCACCCATCCGAAAGAAGAAAAGACCCAGCAGTTCCTGCAAAGAATGCTGGCAAGAGAAGGATAATAAAAGCAGTGAGAAGTTAGAAGTGGTGGTGGCGGCGCATAATAATTGGGGCAATGTTGTTAAGTTAAGAATTTGCGTTAGTAGATATGATTCCGCTAGTTATGACAGGTTTCTCAAGTTTCTAAGGGTTCTCAGGTGGCTCAGGTTCCCCGAATGTGCCCATAGACGCTAGCGTCATTAGCTCATTCGAGAAACATGAGAAACCTAAGTAACCTAAGAAACCTGAGTAACCTTTGCATCAGCAGAAATCATCGCATATTTCGCTTAACTTAACAGCATTGATAATTGAGGGCGCCGCAAATTTCATACTATATAAGTTTATTATTGTACTGATTTCTCTGTCAAACATAATGGTGTTATGGCTACTGTCAAGGTTATAAGGGTTATATCAGGTTATGGGATTACCGTAAGTTTCATAACCCTATATAACCTCTTTAACCTTTTGATAAGCGGTGAAACTGGTATGTTAGGAAATAAAAATTTGCAGAATAGTAACCTTTCACCACTCCTCACTCCTAACTCTTAACTAATTATGATAAAGGGATAGTGTCTCTATCCATAAAGGACCGATAAATCATGCTTACTTTCAATATGTCTTATTTCCTCGGGCTTTTCCCGCGGCTCATGGATGCGCTTCCTTTTACGTTGGAAGTGATCGTGGCATCCATATTTCTATGTCTCTTTTTTGGCTCTCTGGTGGCGGTGATTCGTATCGCCAAGGTGCCGGTGCTTTCTCAGCTTTGCGAAATCTGGCTTTCTTATAACCGAAGCATGCCATTTGTGCTGGATTTGTACTTGGTGTACTTCGTGCTGCCGGCTATTGTGAAAATGATGCATTTCAGCAGCGACGGCTGGCCGCTGACGGTGTATGTGCTGATTGCGCTGACGTTCCACTATACACCGGTGATTTCTGAAATTATCCGCCCGGCGTATTTGTCGGTCGATAAAGGACAAACCGAAGCGGCCATGGTCTTTGGTCTGTCCCCTGTGCATCGGGTGCTTCATATCGTGGCGCCCCAGGCACTGCCAGTGGCACTTCCTGGATTGGTCAATGAATCCATCAACATCCTAAAAGATACGTCTATTATGTACTTCATTGGCGTGGTGGACCTTATGGGGAAAGCAGGGCTCATCATCAATGCCAACTATGGACAGGGCAAATTGGAAACCTATTGTGCAGTGGCTTTGATTTACTGGGCCATTGTGATTTTGGTCGAAGTGGCGTTCCACTATTTCCAGAAATGGAATACCACCGGCGTAAGGAGGGCATAACATGATCGATTTTGAAGTCTTACCGACAGCGCTCCTTTTCATTGCCAAGGCCATTCCGAATACACTTTTCATGGCCCTGGTGGTTATGGTGTGCAGTATCTTTTTCGGTGCCATCATTGCGGTGATTCGCCTCAATTGCAACCGCTATGTGGATGGTATTTTTACCGTGTTCATTTCCTTCTTCCGTGCCGTACCGGCTTTGGTGCAGCTCTTCATTGTGTACAACTCGCTGCCTTTCCTCTTGGCGCCGATCATTTCATCCTTCGTGGGCCAGACAGTGAAACCTTTCGACGTGAGCCCTTACTGGACCGTGTATGCTACCTTCATTCTGTACATCACGGCGTACCAGGCAGAAAATATTCGCGGCGCCCTTCGCTCCGTCGATAAAGGACAGTTCGAAGCCGCAGTGGCTATGGGACTGGCACCCCATAAAGCCTTCACCCGCATCGTATTGCCCCAGGCCTTCGTGGTGGCTATGTCCTCGTTCTTTACGTACTATCTGAAAACCATCAAACTCCTGGCTTTGGTTTTCACCGTCAAAGTGGTGGATATGTTCGCCGAAGCAGATATCTTCTCCGCCCTCTACAACCGGAGAACCGAACCATACATCGCCGACGCCATTGCCTACTGGGCCGTGGCCATCATCCTGACCTTCCTCTTCAACTGGTGGGAAAAGAAATTGCGGGAGAAATACTAAAAGGGCAATTAGGAATGGTGGTGGCGGCGCGACAAATAAGGAAGCGCCGCAAATTATACTTGCTTGGTGACTGGGACTCTAGGGATTAGGAAATGTGACTCTATCCAAATTTTCTCTAGCGTCTCGTCTCCCTCGTCGGGCAATGCTGTTAAGTTAAGGATTTGCGCCAGTAAGCATGATTTGGTTTGTGATTATAGGTTACTCAGGTTTCTCAAGTTGCTAAGGCTGCTCAGGTTCTTCGAATGCGCTGATAGACGCTAGCGTTATCATCTCATTTGGGGAACCTGAGAAACTTGAGAGTCCTGAGCAACCTGAGAAACTTTGCCACAAAAGAAATCACCTTGTCAATGGTTCCTGCTTTTGCTATAATGGCAATAGAAAAAGAGATAGCTGGTATCCTGGCGGGGACAAGGTTTCTCTCACAAATTTGTAGTTTGAAGGAAGCTGTCCCTGTTAGGCGGCTTTTTTTATTGACTTACTTTTTGCACCACAAAAGGGCATAGGAAATTTCTGGTTGAGATTTCCTATGTCCTTTTGTTATACTACTTACACGAAGATAGTTGGTACGGCTTTTCTCTTACTTTATGTAAGAGGGGGTGGTCACGATGAGCACATTTGAGACATTGTCCCTGATGATAGCTTTTGCTTCGTTGATTGTCCTTGTCATTTCTGTTTGTAAGAAATAGAAAATGAAAAAAGCCATCTAAATGGCTTAGACAGCTTCCTTCAAGTTTACTTATTTTGAGAAAGCTGAGTCCACGCCCATGGATAACCAACTATCTCTTTTTCTATTGGTATTATAGCAAACGAAAAAATACTTAGCAAGAAAATAATAATCTAAGAATGTAGTTACTTTGTTGCAAGGTACTAATTATAGAACCCTTTGACAGCGGAATCATTGAGATGAAATGCAACTCGTAATGGTACCAACAGAACCTGAGCCACCTGAGAATCCTAAGCAACCTGTGCAACCTGCCCTTTACCTTACATATTTCCTCAATTCATCCACAGAAATATTTTCCAGGAATCCATCGCCGATGGTATGGATCAGCGCCAGGTCGATGTGGCCGGCTTTGATTTTTTTATCCTTTTCCAGGGCAGCTGCCAGAATATCTGGGGCAATCTTGGTGGTGGTTGGAAGGGACAGGGATTTCAATACATATTCCAGGCGGGCTGTGGTACCTTCGTTGGTGAGGCCCAAAAGTTCTGCCCGTTTGGTGACCATGTACATGCCGATGGCCGTGGCTTCGCCGTGGGTGATTTTATCGTCGTTATAGCGATAGCATTTTTCGATGGCACCGCCGATGGTGTGACCGAAATCCAAAAGGCGACGAGGGCCCTGGTCCATGGGGTCAATTTCCACGAAATGGGCCTTGATGGTGACGCAGCGGCAGATGATTTCTGGCAGTACACGGAGAAGTTCCATGTCGCTATTGGCCTTTTCAAACAGTTCAAATAAATCTTTATCGGCCACGCAGCCCAGTTTTACTGCTTCGCCAAGGCCGTTGTGCAAGTACTGGCGGGGAAGGGTCTTTGCCATACCGGGGTCAATATACACCGCTTTCGGCTGGTAGAAGGTACCCACCAGATTCTTTCCAGCAGAAATATCGAGAGTGATTTTCCCGCCGATGGCACTGCCGATCTGGGACAGCACAGAGGTGGGGAACTGGATGTACTGGATGCCTCTATGATAGGTAGCAGCTGCAAACCCAGTCACGTCGCCTACAATACGCCCGCCCAAAGCGATGAGCACATCATCGCTGCCGAGGCCGAAATCCACCAAAGCGCCGTACACACGGTTCACGATGGAAAGAGAACGGGATTTTTCACTAGACGGTACCACAATCATTTGGGTGCGAAGCCCAGCGGCTTCCAAAGATTTCACCAAATCCATGCCATACAGACGGTCAAGGCCATCTTCGGTGATAATAGCCGCCTTATTGGCCTTCGTCAGCTGCGCGATAGACGGCCCAGCCCGGCGAATCAGCCCGCTGTCGATGGTGATATCGTAAGAATCGTTTCCTAAGTTGATATGAATGGTATCCATGATAAAGAGTTCCTCCTTTTGCGTCAGAAATCAGGAATTGGATGGTAAAAGTTAGGAATGAGGAGTGAGGAATGAGGAATGGTGGTAGCGGCGCACAAAATTTGGAAGCGCCGAATATTTTATAAAAATCTTGCTTTTCATCTTCGTTCCTATCTGCCTCATTTGGTAGAATGCTTCTTTGCCTCTATTATACAATATGAAAAGAAAATTAGGAAACTAGGATCGTCGCGTTTCCTTAACTGCGGCGCTATATGAATTGTGCGCCGCCACCATCATTCCTAATTGTTTTTATTTGACTTTCCCCTGAAAATTATTGTAAAATTAGTTAAGGGATAATCAAACCGATCATCCAGCCCCCATGCGGGGCTTTTTTGTTGCATAAATTGGGTTGTTAGTTGCTGGTTGCGGGTTGTTTGGTTTACCTACCGTGTTCTGTATCAACCACTCGCCGTTTTCATAGTGCCATTGGTTTAAGGTTTAAATACAAAACCCTAAACCTTAAACCAATGGCCTTGTGAAATCAGCAAATTGTTGATGTAGGACACGGAGCGTAAACCGTGAACCAACAACCAACAACATTATCATCTCCCTGTTATATCCATCCTATTTATGTTCTATATTATGAAATACGGGAGGATTTTCTATGGCAAAATCTTACGATGTCATCATTATCGGTGCAGGCCCTGCGGGGATTTTCACTGCCTTGGAACTGGCAGACACAGGACTTTCCATTCTGATTCTGGAAAAAGGCTTAGATATCCGGGAGCGGATTGCACTCAATAAGGATCGCCAGGCATCACCGGCGGACCGGAGAGCGAATATTGTGTCCGGCTGGGGCGGCGCAGGGGCTTTCTCTGATGGGAAACTGACACTCACCACCGATTATGGCGGCAATTTGGATGATTATATGAATAAAGGCCAGCTGGCGCGGCTGATTTCTTATGTGGATAAAGTATATTGCCAGTATGGCGGCGAAGGTCGCAAAGTATACGGCGATGAATTCAAAGATGAAATCCACGAATTGAAACGCAAGGCAGCAGCGGCTGATTTGGCTTTGATTCCGGCTCGGATTCGTCATTTGGGCACCGATGTGAATGGGGAAATCCTGACCCACATGAGAGACGCATTGCCGTCTAACGTGACAGTTATTTCTAATCGCCCGGTAGATACTATCCTGGTTAGCGATACCAAGGAAATCCAGGGCGTTGTGGCTGGCGGCGAAACCTACCATTGCAAGTACCTGGTGGCCGCTCCGGGCCGTGATGGAGCGGAATGGTTCACCCACGAAGCCCAGCGGTTGGGACTGCACACCGCTTCCAATGCGGTGGATATCGGCGTTCGTGTAGAATCTCCGGCGGAAGTATTTGAACCGATCACCAATATTTGCTACGAATCCAAATTGGTGTATTTCTCCAAACTTTTCGATGACCGGGTGCGGACTTTCTGCATGAACCCGTACGGTTTTGTGGTCACAGAAAATAACAACGGTCTCATGACCGTCAATGGTCATTCCTATGCCCATAAGAAGAGTGACAATACCAATTTTGCTATTTTGGTGTCCAAGCAATTTACCCAGCCATTCCATGAACCGATTGAGTATGGGAAATACATCGCCACGTTGGCAAACATGCTGGGCGGCGGGCCTATTGTGCAGCGGCTCGGAGACCTTCGGGATGGCCGCCGTTCCACTGCGGAACGGATTCGCCGCGGCATGGTGAACCCCACTATGCCTTCTGCGACCCCAGGAGATTTATCTTTGGTCTTGCCATATCGCTTCTTAAAGGATATTATGGAGATGTTCGAAGCGTTGGATGAAGTGGCGCCGGGAGCGAACTCCCGTCATACCCTGTTGTATGGCGTGGAAGTGAAATTTTATTCTTCCCGGATCGAACTCACCAACCAGCTGGAGACGAAGATTCCTAACTTCTTCGCCATTGGTGATGGAGCCGGCATCACCAGAGGCCTGGCACAGGCATCCGCAGCCGGCGTAGTGGTAGGACGGGAAATTGCCGCCCGTATTGGTCAACCGAAGGGAGATATCTGATGATACCGAGGTACACACGTCCAGTGATGGAAAAAATCTGGAACGAAAGAAATGAATGGCAGACAATGCTTGATGTGGAAATTGCAGCCTGCGAAGCCAATGCTGAATTGGGCCGCATTCCGAAAGAAGCGGTAGAAGTCATCAAAGCCAAAGCCGATTTTGATGTAGACCGCATCCATGAAATCGATCGTGAAATCAATCACGACATCATTGCCTTCCTGACAAACGTAGGGGAACACGTAGGCGATGAAGCCAAGTACATCCATATGGGCCTCACTTCCACCGATGTGAAAGACACCGGCCTGAATGTACAGATTAAACAGGCTTCCCAGGTCCTCATCGAAGACTTGGAAAAACTGGCAGAAGTACTGAAGAGAAGAGCTGTAGAATTCAAGTACACCCCCACCATTGGCAGAACCCATGGGGTTCATGCAGAACCGACCACATTCGGCCTGAAACTGCTCCTTTGGTATTCTGAAACCCTTAGAAATATCGAACGCATGAAGCGCGCAGCAGAAGAAATGGCGGTAGGCAAACTGTCCGGCGCTGTTGGCACCTATGCGGATATCGATCCATTTGTAGAAGAATACGTCTGCAAAAAGATGGGTCTCAATAGAGAAATCGTAGCCACCCAGGTGGTACAGCGTGACCATCATGCAGAATACATCACCACCCTGGGCGTCATCGCTGGCGTTCTGGCACAGATCGCTCTGGAAGTACGTCACCTCCAGAGAACCGAAGTAAGAGAAGCAGAAGAATATTTCAGTCCGAAACAGAAAGGCTCCTCTGCTATGCCTCATAAGAGAAATCCGGTCAAATCCGAAAGAATCTGCGGCATGGCTCGCCTCATCCAGGGCTACAGCCTTCCAGCATTTGAAGACATCCCGCTGTGGCACGAAAGAGATATTTCCCACTCCTCTGTAGAAAGAGTCATGATTCCAGACGCAACCATTGCTCTGGACTACATCCTCGACCAGACCACCGCTCTCATTGATAAACTTCTGGTTTATCCGGAAAAGATGCTGGCTGACCTGAACCTCACCGGTGGCCTCATCTACAGCCCAAGAGTCCTGCTCGCTCTGGTCGCTAAAGGCGCTTACCGCGACACCGCATATCGCTGGGTACAGAGAAATGCTATGAAACGCTGGCTCCAGGGAGAAGACTTCTACGAAAACCTTTGCAAAGACGAAGATGTTAGAAAATATCTGAACGAAGAAGAAATCAAAGCCTGCTTCGACTACAAGCCGATGCTGGTTCACGTAGACGAAATCTTCGCTCGGTTCGGACTATAATGGTGACTGGTAGACTAGTGACTGGTGACTGGGAAAAAACATTCAGTCACTAGTCACAAGTCACCGTCCACCAACAAAAAAGCACGTAACAGTGAAATAGATCATTGTTACGTGCTTTTTGATTTTTGTTGTTAGTTGTTAGTTGTTGGTTGTTGGTTGTTGGTTTACTTGCCGAGTCCTGCATCCACAATTTTCCGGTTTCATAGAGGCATTGGTTTAGGGTTTACTTTCCGAGTACATTTAGTCCAATTTGCACGAAGAGATATAGCTATTGGTTTTTGTGGTTACGTCCCGAGTACATCTTACTTATCCCGCACGAAAAGGCAGAGTTATTGGTTTAAGGTTTGGATGCCGGCTAAACCCTAAACCTTAAACCAATGCCGCTATGATTTTGTGCAAATTGTATCAAACGTACTCGGAGCGTAAACCGCCAACCAACAACCAACAACTACCAACAATCTCTCTATATTCTCTCGTCATTTTGATATATAATAAGAATATTATAAGAAATGGCACAGTAGACGGCTAATGGCAAGCTGCTTACGGCCAACTGACAAAGGAGACATATTATGGGAGAATCAACCACAGGAATCATTTTCATCGCACTTTTGACCACACTCTTGGTGGTATTCAACTGGCGCACTTCGAAGTTCAAGAAGAACGTAGACAACATTGTAAAGCAGATCCTGGCACATAACAAACGGGAACGTATCCTACGCAACCAGGAATTTGTGCATTATTACCTGGCTAGTGGAAATATCTGGCTGGCTCATATGGATGCTTCCTTCCGGAAAACCGTGATGGTGCAGGTCGGTGTATCGGTGCTGTCCATCGTAGGCGGTTTGGCACTGATGGGTGCTTCTATCTTCATCGGTGTGTATCCATTGGCTATTTACCCACTGGGCATGATGGTCTTTGCATGGAAAGTGGGCTTCAATTTTGAAACCATTTCCAAAGATGAAAAAATCAACGCCCGCCGTGCCATGGAACACTACAAAAAACTGTATCCCAACGATTCCACAGTGAAACAGAATAAATGCACCGACAAATCCTCTGCCTGGTACATGACCGCCAAAAAGATGAGCGTCAGAAGCGGGAAACTGGGAACAAAAAAGCAGTGAGAAGTGAGTAGTGAGAAGTTAGAAGTGGTGGAAGGGGCGCACAACTTAAGAAGCGCCCCAATACCCTATTTATATACTTGGCCTGGCTATATGAATTGTGCCAGGCTACCACCATTTCTCACTTCTAACTTCTCACTTCTAACTTTTGACACCAAAGCTTTTAGTGCTAGATAAAATCAATCGAAAGCGAGATATTATGTACGAAGAAACAACCATTGCGGCCATTGCCACTTCGCCGGGAGAAGGGGGCATTGGGATCATCCGCATCAGCGGCGCAGCGGCCGTGGATGTGGCGGATCGGCTATTTCATACGAAAAAAATACCATCTTTCCATGACGCCATTCCGTACCATATGTACTTCGGTCATGTGGAGCGAGATGGGCAGGCGGTGGATGAAGGCTTGGCGGTGTACATGAAAGCGCCCCATTCCTACACCGGGGAAGATGTGGTAGAACTACAAATTCACGGCTCCATGGAAGCCCTCCGGCAGACCTTGGAACTGGCCTTGGAAAATGGGGCCGTCATGGCCCATCGGGGCGAGTTTACGAAGCGGGCCTTTTTGAATGGCCGGCTCGACCTGTCCCAGGCAGAAGCGGTGATGGATATTATCGAAGCCAAAGGCTCCGCCGCTCTGTCTCAGGCAGAAAGCCATCTGTCTGGTGCCCTGTCCGGCTTTGTCAAACAATGCCGGAGCCAGCTGAAAGATTTGATTGGGAAATTGGAAGTCACCATCGATTATCCAGAAGAAGATTTGGAAGACTTGACCAATGAAGAAATAGACCATGGCCTGGCAGAAATCCGAACCTCTCTGGCAGCTCTTTTGAAACGGTCTGAACAGGGCCGTATCATCAAAGATGGCCTTCGCACCGCCATTGTGGGCCGGCCGAACGCAGGGAAATCCAGCCTCTTGAATGCGCTCCTGCAGGAAGAACGGGCCATCGTGACTGACATTCCCGGTACCACCAGAGATACCATCGAAGAATCCATCAAAATCGGCGGCGTGCCCTTGGTTCTGATGGATACTGCCGGTATCCGAGAAACCGACAATACTATCGAACGAATTGGCATCGAACGAGCCAAAGCCTCTATGGAAAAAGCAGACCTCATCATGGCTGTCATCGATGGATCCGAACCACTGTCCAAAGAAGACAAAGACCTGTTGGCTTCTCTGAAAGGCAGAAAAGCCCTGGTGATTCTCAATAAATACGACTTGCCCCAGGAACTGGACGCCAAAGACGTACAGGCCCTGGCAGGCCATATCCCCGTGGTTCCTATTTCCGCTCGCTATGGCAGCGGCATGGAAGAACTGGAAGAAGAACTGCACCGCATCACCGATCACCAAGACGCGGCAGCAGGAAGACAACTGTTTCTTACGAACCTGCGCCATGTGGACCTGGTGAAAAAATCTTTGGATGCCGTAGAACGAGCCCAAGAATCCCTCGCCGAAGGCATGCCCGCCGACTGTATCACCGTGGACCTCACCGAAGCCTGGCAAACCATGGGTGAAATCACTGGCGACACCATCGACAACGAACTGATCAACACCATCTTCGAACGATTCTGTGTGGGGAAATAAATACTTTTGCTAAAAAGACGTGCTGTGACAAGTGCGTCTTTTTCTTTTGAGTGAGGAGTTAGGAATGAGGAGTGAGGAGTGGTGGAAGGGGCGCACAACTTATAAAGCGCCCCAATAACCCTTTTTATACAACAAGTGTCTATAGCCAAAATCTTAGTAGTACTAGCGGTAAGGGCTTAAAGAATCATATCGTCACGGCTCAGCTTTACCAGATGACACTCAAGTCTATAGGCACATTCGGAGAACCTGAGCAACTTGAGCAACCTGAGAAACCTGAGGCCCCTTTTATTACTAGCAGTAAGGGCTTACAGAATCATACCGTAAAGGGACAAGCGAAAACCCTCTCCCTCTGGAAGGCAATGCCGTTAAGTTAAGCGAAATATGCGATGATTTCTGCTGATGCAAAGGTTACTTAGGTTTCTCAGGCTCCTTAGGTTTCTCACGTTTCTCGAATGAGCTAATGACGCTAGCGTCTATCGACACATTCGGAGAACCTGAGCAACCTGAGAAACCTTAGCAACTTGAGCAACCTATCACCACTAGCGGAATCATATCTGCTAACGCAAATCCTTAACTTAACAGCATTACTCTGGAAGGGGGGCAGGGGGGATAGTTCGCAGTAGCGGTATGAATGATGATGACGCGAATCGATTAGGCGTCCAGAAATAAGTCAGATGCGAAAAGGTTATGAGACTATCGGTAGCCTCATAACCTTTTCATAACCCATATAACCTTGTACTCTAGCGAGATGTTACTTTGTGACACCAGTGCAGTCAGCAGGATAATAACCTTTCAAAATTGCAAAACTCACTCACGAAATTTCTTTGAAAACCACGTAAAAATTTTATATAATAATATATTGAATTATTCTAATTGGTGACTGGTGACTCGTGACCGGTGACTAGGAAAATAAAATTCCAGTCACCAGTCACTAGTCTACCAGACACCGACACAATCACAATTATTGCTAGTGATGCACTAGCGGTTTATCAAGTTTTTACGAAAGAAGGAAACCATGTATCTCATAGATACGTATGATGTCATTGTAGTCGGTGCGGGACATGCAGGATGCGAAGCCGCACTGGCAGCGGCCAAGATGGGGTGCAAAACCCTTTTGACCACTATTTCTTTGGACAACGTAGCCATGATGCCCTGTAACCCTGCCATTGGGGGACCGGGCAAAAGCCATTTGGTAAAAGAAATCGATGCCCTGGGTGGCGAAATGGGTGTTGCCGCCGACGCCACAGCCATTCAGATGCGCATGCTGAATCTGGGAAAAGGTCCCGCCGTGTATGCGCTCCGTGCCCAGTCGGACAAAAACGCCTACCATCGGTACATGAAAAAAGTGGTAGAAAATACGGACAACCTGGACCTGAAACAAGTGCAGGTCATGGATATCATTGTAGAAGATGGTAAATGCGTAGGCATTACCACGGAACTCAATGAAGAATACCGTGCCAAAGCGGTGATTCTTTGCACCGGCACCTACCTGGACAGTCAGATCATTATCGGCGAAACCATGTACTCCGGCGGGCCAAACGGCATGCGTCCTTCCGTAGGATTGTCCGAAAATCTGAAGAAACACGGACTGGATATTCTCCGTTTCAAAACTGGCACCCCAAGCCGTGTAGATATTCGAAGCCTTCATCTGGACCACATGGAACTGGAAACAGGGGACCCGCAGAACCACGCCTTTTCTTTCATGAACGAACGAGAAGACCGGAACCAGAGAAACTGCTGGCTCACTTACACCAATGAAACCACACACCAGATTATCCGAGACAACCTGATGCGTGCTCCGAAATACGCAGGAAAAATCCACGGCGTAGGTGCTCGCTACTGCCCATCCATCGAAGACAAAGTGGTTCGTTTCGCTGACAAGAAACGGCACCAACTCTTCATCGAACCGGAAGGACTGGACACGAACGAAATGTACGTGCAGGGCATGTCTACCTCCATGCCAATCGACGTGCAGTACGCCTTCCTTCGCACCATTCCAGGACTGGAAGATGTGAAACTCATGCGTCCTGCCTATGCTATCGAATACGACCTCCTAGACCCACTGCAGCTCTATCCAACCTTGGAAGTGAAGAAATTGCCGGGCCTCTATTCGGCCGGTCAGTCCAATGGCACCAGTGGCTACGAAGAAGCGGCTGCCCAGGGCCTCATGGCTGGTATTAACGCGGCACTGAAAATCCAGGGCAAGGAACCATTCATTCTGGCCCGCCACGAAGCTTACGTGGGTGCCCTCATCGACGATTTGGTTACCAAAGGCACCAATGAACCATACCGCATGATGACCAGCCGCAGCGAATACCGCCTCATTCTTCGCCAGGACAACGCAGACCTTCGCCTCACCCAGAAAGGCTACGACATCGGATTGGTTACCGAAGATCGGTACCAGCATTTCCTGGCAAGAAAACGGAACTTTGAAGAAGCCATGCACTACATCCGCACCGCCCGTTTCACACCGAAAGGAAATGTGAACGAAGCCCTGGCCAGCGTAGGATCCGCCCCGCTTACCACCGGCATCGGTGCTGACAAAATTCTGAAACGCCCAGAAATGACCTACCAGAAAATGGTAGACGTCCTGGGCTGCCCGGAATTTGACAAAGAAGCGGTAGAAGAAATGGAAATTACCGTGAAATACGAAGGCTACATTGCCCGCCAAGAAGCAGCGGTGAAAAAAGCAGAACGGATGGAAAAAGAAAAAATGCCTCAGGATATAGACTATCTCAACCTGGAAGGTATCTCCATCGAAGCCCGGCAGAAACTGGACAAAATCCGTCCACTCTCCCTGGGCCAAGCCTCCCGCATCTCCGGCGTCTCTCCGGCAGACATGTCGGTACTGATGGTATACGTGAAAAGACATAAAAAGCAGTGAGAAGTGAGTAGTTAGAAGTGAAGGCGGCGGTGCATAAAATTTGGAAGCGCCGCATGATATAAGGCTATTGTTCGATACATACTTCTTTCTAACAAATCAACGATACCGTATACTGTCAGGTTAAAAAGGTTATAAAAGGTTATGAAACTATCGGGATTGCATAACCTTTTATAACCCATATAACCTTGTCGGCAGCGATATATACAATTATGTTTTACTAGAGGAAGTAGCAGAATAATAACCTATATATAAGGCGGCACTTTATAGGCTATGCGCCGCTTAAGTAAGTTCATACCTTATGTATCGCCCCCGTTGGGTAATGCTGTTAAGTTAAGGATTTGCGCCAGTAAGCATGATTTGGTTTGTGATTATAGGTTACTCAG
>CAKQBK010000019.1 GCA_934216155.1 uncultured Dialister sp. | reverse complement strand
TTCAGCTATGACCTTCCCACTACTAGGTGGTCTAGGGACTTTCACCCATGAGAATACGCTCATGCCGGGCGCACCAACAAAAAAGCCGAGACTGTTTAGTCTCGACTTTTTTACTATCTACATACTATGATTCTGCAAGTAAACCAGCACTTTTTATAGCCATTTTCAAAATGGTGGGATTCCTGGCTACAGGCTACTGACTACGGACTACTGACTACTAAAATCCTATTACAATCCCCCACCTTGGCTCGGTGTCGGTTCTTTGGTGAAAGCATACAGCTTCTCAGTCACCCGGTTGACTTCGGCATAGAGTTTTTCTGTATCGATGGTCAAAAGTTCTTTATGGCGCATCACGGTTTTCCCGTTGATAATGACTGTATCTACATCCATAGAGTTTCCTGCATAGACGGCTAAAGACAAGCTGTCAAACCGTGGGTTCCAATGGAAACCGCTGCGATCGACCAGGATGATATCGGCTAGGCAGTTTTTTTCCAGTTTCCCCAGATTATCATAGCCCAGGCATTTCGCCCCTTCTACGGTGGCCATATCCATGGCTTCCCCAGCGGTGATAGCGAAGGGATCATAGGTATTGGCTTTATGAATGAGGGCAGAGAGGCGCATTTCCGCAAACATATCCAGTTTGTTGTTACTGGAAGCACCATCAGTACCCAAGCCGACAGTGACTCCTGCTTTTCTCATTTTGGTTACAGGAGCAATGCCGGAAGCCAGTTTCAAGTTGGAACCAGGATTGTGAGCTACGCAGACATGTTTTTCTTTCATGATTTGAATGTCTTCATCGGTCACATGCACGCAATGGGCAGCCAATGTTGGCAGATCAAAGAGTCCCAGGTCATTCATCAAAGCAATGGGTGTTTTTCCATATTCTTTCAGGCAGTTTTCTACTTCTCCCTTTGTTTCGGACAGATGAATGTGAATCGGAATGTCGTATTTCTCTCCTACATCCCGTACCTGTTTGATATAGTCCGGTGGGCAGGTATATGGTGCATGAGGTCCTAACATAACTTTGAAACGGTCATCCCCTGCTCCATTCCATTTCTTGAACAATTCGATGTTTTCCTGAAGTCCAGTTTGTGCATTAGGGCTGATACCGGCCAAACCACGAGCCAGGTTGCCTCGAATACCTGCCTTATCAGCTGCTTGGGCACAGGAATCCATAAACATGTACATATCACAGAAGGCAGTGGTACCACCACGAATCATTTCCGCAAAAGCTAACATGCTTCCCCAGTAAACGATATCATCGTCCAGGTGGTCTTCTGCTGGCCAGATTTTATTCTGCAGCCAATCCATCAGTTCCATGTCATCCGCATAGCTTCTAAACAGGGTCATAGCTACGTGGGTATGGGTATTGACCAAACCAGGCAATGCCAACATGCCTTTGCCATCAATAATTTCATCGCAAGTAACCTGCTCTGTATCGGCAGGAAAATCAATGATTTTGGTGTTTTCAATCAGAATATTCTGATTTTCTGTGATTGTACCATGCTGATACAGTGCTACGTTTTTAATAAGAGTTTTCATGAAATATCTCCTTGCTATGGCAATGTCATTACGTACAGGTAGCTTAGGTTGCTCAAGTAGCTCAGGTCGCTGACGTTTCTTGTATTCATAAGATAGCCTAGCATTAATCAGCTCATTCGAGGAACTTGAGAACCTTGAGCAACCTGAGTAACCTTAGTAACCTGAGAACCCTAATCCCTATTTTCTCAATCCAAGCCCAAGTATTTCTTCTGGGCTTCTGTCAAGGTATCGATGGTATATCCCATGGAGGCCAATTTAATAGAAGCGACTTTGGTATCCAATTCATGGGGCAATGTGTAAACAGCGGGCTTCATATCCTGTCCATGCTGCAGGAGATAGCGAGCAGCTAGGCTCTGCATAGCAAAGGAGAGGTCCATGATTTCTGCCGGATGTCCATCGCCAGCAGCCAAGTTCACCAGACGGCCTTCAGCCATGAGGAAAACGGTCTTGCCATTGGGCAGTACATAACCTTCGATATTCTTTCTTGCTTCGTAATGAGAGGTGCAGATGCGTTCCAGGTCTTTACGGCTGACTTCACAGTCGAAATGGCCCGCATTGGCACAAATAGCACCGTCTTTCATAGAAAGGAAATGCTTTTCTGTAATGATATCGATATCGCCAGTGACAGTAAGGAAAATATCCCCCACTTTGGCAGCTTCAGCCATTGGCATGACTTCGAATCCATCCATGACAGCTTCGATGGCTTTGATGGGGTCTACTTCGGTGACAATAACATGGGCACCCAGTCCTTTGGCACGCATCGCACAACCTTTACCGCACCAGCCATAACCAGCAATGACAGCAGTCTTTCCAGTAACAGTGAGGTTTGTGCTACGGATGATGCCATCCCAAGCAGACTGACCAGTACCATACCGGTTATCGAAGAGGTACTTGCAATAAGAATCATTGACCGCAATCATCGGGAATTCCAGTTTATTTTCTTTTTCCAAAATCTTCAGACGATATACGCCAGTGGTTGTTTCTTCAGAACCGCCGATAAGATTTTTCTGCGCATCTTTTCTGGTGGTGTGAAGCAGGTGAACCAGATCGCCGCCATCATCGATGATGATATCTGGCATATGATCCAATGCTTTGTTGAGGAACATGAAATATTCTTCTTCTGTGCAGCCATGCCATGCATATACAGTGACACCTTTCTTGACCAGCCCTGCTGCGATGGGGTCCTGTGTGGAAAGTGGATTGCTGCCGGTAGCAATGACATTAGCACCTGCTGCCTGCAAGGTCAGTGCCAAATAGGCGGTCTTTGCTTCCAAATGGATAGACATAACGATGGTTTTGCCTTTGAAAGTCTGGTCTTTGATAAAGTCTTCTCGAAGAGCATTCAGGGCTGGCATAAATTTTTCAACCCACTGGATACGCTGAATGCCTTCATCAGCCAGTGTAATGTCACGAATCATGGATTCACTCATGTGTTTTAAGCTCCTTTTCATAGTTGGAAATAGAATCAATAAACGGTGGTTTCAATACCCCTTTTTCTGTAATGATACCGGCAATCAATGCAGCAGGTGTTACATCAAAGGCAGGATTGAAAACCGGGACATCTGCTGGTGCAGAATAAATGCCATTGATTTTACGTACTTCTTCTGGATTTCTTTCTTCAATGACAATGTCATCCCCTGTTTGAATAGAAAAATCAAACGTGGAGAATGGCGCAGCAATATAGAATGGAATGTGATGATACTTAGCCATCACAGCCAATCCGTAGGTACCAATTTTATTGGCTGTATCACCGTTGGCGGCAATGCGGTCTGCACCTACAATGATGGCATCGATGTGTTTCAGCTTCATTACCGACGCTGCCATATCATCGGCGATGAGGCAGCACGGGATGTGCCCCTCCATCAGTTCTGTGGCAGTCAAACGACTTCCTTGCAGCAAAGGTCTGGTTTCGTCCGCATAGACGCACTCAATTTGCCCTCTTTCGTGCAAGGTAGCGATCACGCCAAAGGCGGTGCCGATACCTGCTGTGGCCAAAGCACCAGTGTTACAATGGGTCAGGATGTGAAGATGTTTCTTTCCTTGAAATAAATCGGCCCCATTGGCACCAATAGACCGGCAAGTGTGAATATCTTCGGCTTCGATGTCCTGGGCTCTTTTTAAAAGTGCCTTTTCTACTTCACCAGAAGGGGTTTTGGCATATACATCTTCCATTTGATGCACGGCCCAAGACAAATTGACTGCTGTAGGTCTGGCGTGACAAATGAAATCACAGGCTTCTTTAAAGGAAATATCTAACGCTTCCAGACTACCTGCTTTCTTTTGACATTCTCTATATGCCAACACCACGGCATAGGCAGCAGCTACACCAATAGCGGGTGCCCCACGGACAGCCAAGATGCGAATAGCGTCTGCTACACTTTTATAGTCTTTGCAGGAAATATAGGTCAGTGTGGTAGGTAATTTTGTCTGATCTAGAAGTTTGAGACTGTCCCCTTCCCAGGAAAGAGACTGTAATGGTTGGCTCATACCTTAAAACCTCCAAATGCTTCAGCAGCATGGCGGCAATGGCAATCTTTTTCTACATCGTAGTTTTTGAACAAATGGGTCACAATGTGCATCATATTTTTGGAATTGTCGTGCATGCAATCCAGTACTTCCTGATGGGTCAATTCCTGATCAGTGATGCCAGCAGCAAAATTGGTGACCATGGAAATAGTGGCATAGCAGATTTCTGCTTCCCTTGCCAGCTGACATTCTGGTGCATTGGTCATACCTACCACATCAGCGCCCCACATCCGATAGGCTTTGATTTCTGCCGGTGTTTCAAATCGTGGGCCTTCTGTACAAATGTAAGTCCCATGAGGATGTACGGTAATTCCCTCTTTCTTACCAGCAGCCAAAACAGCCTGGCGAAGGGATTTGCAATAGGGATGTGTCATGTCTATATGGGCTACGCCGTACCGTTCTCCATCGAAGAATGTGCCGATTCTGGATTTTGTCATATCAATGAACTGGTCAATCAGAACCAATTCTCCCGGCTTATAATCAGGATTCAGAGAACCCACCGCTGTGGTGGTGATGACAGCGCCGACATCAAGCATTTTCAATGCGAAAATATTGGCACGATAGTTAATTTTATGAGGCGGAATGGTATGATGCAATCCATGACGAGCCAAGTGGATAATTTCTTTCCCTTCAAAAAATCCAGATTCATACTTGGCCTGTCCATAAGGCGTATCGATGACATGTTCCGTTACATGGTCCAAAAGTACGGGATCATACACCCCTGTGCCACCGATAAAAGCTAACTTTTTCATTGTACATAGGCTCCTTTCGCTTGATCCATCCATTTTTTCAGCGTATCTCTTGCTATGGTGTATTTCTTGTCACAATAAGGACAAATAATCTCTAAAGATTCATCTTCCAATAAATGTAGCTGTTCCGATTCAGGTAAAGATAAAAGTGTGGTTTTAATTCTTTCCTCACTGCAGGTGCAACGGAAGGAAAGCGGACCATCTTTCAATAGATCAAATTTCCCAGCTACCAGCAATTTTTGGAGAGACCCTTCTTCTTCATCGGCCAATGTGGGATTCCATTTGTCCAAATCACGGAATAGCTCCGCAAATTTCGCCATATTTCCTCCTGGCATCAGCTGTGCCAAGAATCCGGCAGAACGGACAATATCTCCGGTCGGTGTGGTTGTCACATCCAGTTTCACTGCCGATAAAGTTTGTTCCGATGTATTTAAATATTCCGTCAAGCACGCAGAAATATCTTCCTGGTGTAAATTGACCGCACTGGTGTAAGGGGTTTTCAAAAGAGAATAACGAGTCACAAATAACTGTCCCTGGGTACTGACCAAGGCTGCTTCGTGAGCACTATCACAGGGAAGCCCCAGCCCTGCTTCCGGATGATCCAGGAAACCACGGATGAATTGTCCATCGTAGGCATCGATATGGATATCTCCTAAGGGACTGCCAGTGCTCCATTTGAAAGTAATTCCTTCATGATTTTTAAAATCATTGATCAAAATGGCAGCACCAGTGAGTGCTTTGGACAAAATCATCGCAGAAAGGGGCGGCAAATGATGAATCGCTTCGGTCTCTTCAGAAGCGTGGGATGTATCAGCCACTGTAAGACGAATTCCATCAGCACTTAAATAATGTTGTATTGTATTGGTACGCAAAATCATTCACCTCGTATCATAAAATTTCAAAATAACCTTTTTTATTATAACATATGGATATACTGATATATAGTTTACTTTCATACCCACTTCAATGAATTGCGATTCACACAGAAAAACGCCTCTTTCCATGACATTTCATAGAAAGAGGCGTCCATAGTCAATTGCTTATTTTACTTCTACCAATTCGATTTTGAAATTGAGTTCCTTCCCTGCCATTTCACTGTTGGCATCGAAGGTGATGGTGTCTTCGGTCTTGTCCTTAACAACCACAGGGAAACGTCCCATGGGGCCATTTAAGAAAACTTTAGCACCAATTTCCAATTCTTCAGAGCCTGGAAGCTGCTTCTGCGGAATGGTGAAGATATTTCTTGGATCAGGCATACCATAGGCTTCTTCTGGCATGAGATGAACATTTTTGATATCTCCTACTTCCATATCTTCTACGGCTTTATCAAATCCTTTGATCATCTGACCAGCGCCGCAGGTAAATTCCAATGGCTGTCCTCTATCATAAGAGGAATCAAATTTGGTGCCATCGTTGAATGTACCTTCATAATGAACTTTGACTTTCTTGTTTAAATTGCTCATGGCTTTTCTCCTTATCATTTTTATAAACGATTTCATTATAACATATCAGACCATGATTCTACAGAAAAGGATTTACCTATTATAGTCTCTTAGTCCGATAACAACATCAAGCACAAATCGTATGGCTTGAAATATCGATGGCTTGTAATACCATATTTCCTAATCCCTAGTGCCTAGCTACCAATCCCTGATTTCCTAAACGCCTGCTCGTTGTAAGAAGGTTTCTTCATCGATGACAGGGATGTTTTTCGCTCTTGCTTTTTCCAATTTGCTTCCTGCGTCTTCCCCAGCTACTACCAAAGTGGTTTTATTGGTAATGGAACTACCGATTTGTCCGCCCTGGGCTTTGATGAGTTCGCCAGCTTCTCTACGCCCCATGCGAGACAATTTCCCCGTAAGGACCACTGTTTCTCCTTCAAAAGCGCCGCCGGTCACTTCTTCTACCACTTCATCCATAAGGACGCCAGCATTTCTGAGCTTATCTAGGACCATCAGGTTCTTCATATCATGGAGATAGTCATAGAGACTGCCTGCAATGACTTTGCCAATGCCTTCTGTTTCCTGGATGTCACTGGCACTTGCTTCTTGCAAGGCTTGCATGGTGTGGTATCTTTGGGCGATCAATTCTGCCCCTTTGGCGCCAAGGAAACGAACGCCCAGACCGAAGAGGAGTTTGGCCATGCCGCGTTCTTTGCTGTTGGCAATGGCAGCTACCAAGTTGGAAGCACTTTTTTCTCCCATTCGTTCAATCTGTTCGATGTCTTCTGTTTTTAGCGTATAGAAATCAGTTGGATCAGACACTAGATGGTAGGCCAAAAGGCTATCCACCACAGAAGGGCCTAGTCCTTCGATATTCATAGCATCCCGGGAAGCGAAGTGAATGAGTTTTTCTCTGACTACACCGCCACATTCTGGATTGGTACAGCGATAAGCCGCTTCTCCTTCTACTCTGGAAACAGGACCGCCGCAGACTGGGCAGGTCGTAGGCATTTCAAAGGGCTTTTCTTCCCCATTTCGTTTCTCTTTCAGTACGATAGCAATTTCCGGGATGATTTCTCCTGCTTTGTAAATTTTGACATAATCGCCTTGGCGAATATCTTTTTCTCGGATGAAATCCAAGTTATGCAAGGTGGCACGCTTCACTGTAGTTCCTGCTAAATGAACCGGTGTCAAATCAGCCGATGGCGTTAAGACGCCGGTACGTCCCATAGTGACCACAATTTTTTCAATCCGCGTTTCGGCTTCTTCCGGCGGATATTTGTAGGCCATGGCCCATTTGGGATCTTTTACAGTAGCACCCAATTGATTTTGCTGGGCAAAACTATTGACTTTGATAACCATGCCGTCAGTGTCATATCCTAAGTCATGACGCTTCACTTCCCAGGCATTGACCCCGGTGATGACCCCTTCAATGGAATCCCATTTCTTATAATTCGGATTGACTTGGAAATGGAATGTAGAAAGCAGCTGCAGCAGTTCTTCCTGGGACTTGATTTCTAATCCTTCCACTTCTCCAATGGCATAAGCGAAAAAGGCTAGATTGCGGGATGCTGTCACATGGGGATCCAGCTGCCTGAGAGAGCCGGCGGCGGCATTACGACAATTGGCAAAAGGCATGATGCCCGCTTCGTCTCTGGCTTCATTTAAGGCAATGAAACTCTTCCGCGGCATGTACACTTCGCCTCGAATTTCCATGTAGGGCGGAGCATTTTCAATGTAGAGCGGAATGGTGTGAATGGTTTTTACATTGGATGTCACATCTTCCCCTATACGTCCGTCACCACGGGTCAGTCCCTGCACTAGGGTGCCATTTTCATAAATGAGATTCATTGATAGACCATCGATTTTCAGCTCTGTGATGTATTCCACATGGTCTACGCCAAGCCCCGTTTTGACCCGTTGGTCAAATTCGCGAAGTTCTTCCGCACTGAAAGCATTGGACAGAGACAACATAGGTTTTCTGAAACGAACCTTTTGAAAATCATCCGATGCTTTGGCTCCCACACGCTGGGTTGGAGAATCGGGGGTCACCAATTCAGGATAGGCCTTCTCCAAATCCACCAGCTGTCGGTACATATGGTCAAATTCATAGTCCGTAATCTCCGGCCGGTCCAGCACATAGTACAAATAGCTATGATGCCGGAGTTCCTTCTTTAGCTTCTCTGCTTGTTCTTTTATTTCTTCTGAAACCATCATTTTCCTCTTGTTAATCTAGGGAAACTCGGATTTAATCATAGTTTTCCTAACAATGTAAAGAAAATCTGAATCATTAAAGTAAGACGTGAGAAATACGAAATAGTGGTTGCCTGGCGCCATTCATATAACCAGGCTTTTTCTATTTTCTAATTTTCGGTGCCCTATTCATTGATGCGCCGCACTTTCATTTCTCACTTCTCACTTCTAACTTGTCACTTCTCACTGCTCTTTTGTAATTGGTGCAAAGGCGACCATGACCTGGCGAATCTTATTTCCTGGAAATTCAATTTTCAGCATCATTTTTGTATCTTTACCGATGACGGCAACGACTTTGCCTTTTCCCCACATGGTATGGCAGGCAATGTCTCCTACTTTCCAATCATAGCGTGCTTTGACACTGCTCTTCTTAGGTTTATTCACTACCATGGTTTCTGACAGGGCCAATCGACTTCTTTGCTCATTTTTCCGCCGCTGCATCATTTGCTGGTGCTGTTTCTCTGCATCAGTCACGATAGGATCCATCAAGTCAGCTGGAATTTCTTCCAGGAAACGGCTGGGGATGTAAGGTTTCATCTGACCATACATGGTGCGCATATGGGCGTTAGATAAATAGAGCTCCTCCTTGGCGCGGGTGATGGCTACATAACAAAGGCGGCGTTCTTCTTCCAAAGCAGCTTCATCCATCAGAGAACGAACACCGGGGAAAATACCTTCGTCCATGCCGGGCAAAAATACCAGTGGGAATTCCAATCCTTTGGCACTATGGATAGTCATGAGGGTGACCCGGTCGTCTTCTCCTTGATAATTATCCACATCATTGACCAAAGCCACTTTTTCCAAAAATTCAGGCAGTCCGCCATCAGGTTGTTCCTCTGTGAAATCTTTGGCTACAGAAAGAAGTTCCCCTAAGTTTTCTTCTCGGCTTTGGGCTTGCGGGTCTTTGCTTTCATGGAGTTGGTCCACATACTTTGTATCGGTCATGATTTTTTGAATCAATTCAAAGACGTTCATTTCCGAAGATGCATTGAGAAATTCAAAAATCATAGCAGAGAATTTTTGTAATTTCTGTTGGGCAGCGGAAGAAATAGAACTGCCTTCTACACCCATGATGCCTTCAAACATGGACATGCCGCCTTCATTGGCATAGTCCATCAGTTTTTGCACCGTAGTAGCACCGATACCTCGTTTTGGCACGTTGATAATGCGAGCCAGACTGATATTATCTCTGAAGTTATTAATCACCTTCAGATAGGCCAGCATGTCTCTGATTTCTGCACGATCATAGAAACGTGTGCCGCCCACCATGGTATAACCGATGCCTTTTCTGACCAAACTTTCTTCAATCACGCGAGACTGGGCATTCATACGATACAATACAGCCATATCTCCATAGGGACGATGATTCACATCATGTTCTTTTTTCATGGTGTTGATAATGAATTCTGCTTCGCTGTGTTCGTCCTGGGCGGTGTAATGTTTCAGATGGCTGCCGGTATTGTTTTCCGTCCAAAGACGCTTAGAGGGACGGTCCGGGTTATTCTGAATTACCGCATTGGCCGCATCCAGAATGACTTGGGTAGAGCGGTAATTTTGTTCCAGTTTGATGACCTTGGCCTGTGGATAGTCCTTTTGGAAATCCATGATATTTCTAAGGTCTGCGCCACGCCAGGAATAAATACTCTGGTCCGCATCACCGACGACGCAAATGTTTTGTGTTTTGCCAGCAATATATTTGGCCATCAGGTACTGTGCATGGTTGGTATCCTGGTATTCGTCAATCAAAATATAATGGAACCGGTCCTGCCAACGCTTGCGAATGGTTTCTACGGACAACAGTTTTGTGGTAATGAAAAGCAAATCATCAAAATCCAGGGCATTGTTTTCCTTCATGTGTTTATCATACAGATCGTACACATCGGCCACTTTCTGGGCAAAGAAATTATTTCCTGCATGAGCACGGAATTCTTTTGGTCCAATGAGCTGGTTTTTCGCATTGGAAATATGGTTCTGCATGGCATTGGGCTGGAAAGTTTTATCATCTAGATTGAGTTCTTTCAGTACATTTTTTACCAATGTCTTGGAATCATCAGAATCATAAATGGTGAACCGATCCGTATATGGTGGATAACTTCCAATTTCCCGCCGTAAGAATCGGGCACCAAAAGAATGGAAGGTGTACATCCAAATTTTTTCTGCCTGAGGTCCTACGAGACTGCTAATACGTTCCCGCATTTCCTGGGCTGCTTTGTTGGTAAAGGTAATCGCCAGAATTTCTCCCGGATAAATTCCCTGTTCTAGCATGTAAGCGATGCGGCAAGTCAAAGCCTTCGTCTTGCCAGACCCTGCGCCGGCCATAATGAGAACCGGGCCTTCGGTGGTCATTACCGCTTCCTTCTGCCTGGGATTCAGGGTATCTAAGTAATTGTTCATTAAACCTCCTACTATGGTAATGGTGTTTCATTAAGCGAAATATGGGATGATCTCTTTTGAGGCAAGATTTCTCAGGTTGCTCAGGATTCTTAAGTTTCTCAGGTTCCCTGATTGATATGATAACGCTAGTGTCTATCAGCTCATTCGAGGAACGTGAGAACCCTTTGTACCCTTAGAACCTTCAGAACCTTATGCTCAACTAGCAGGATCATGCCTATCAATGCAAATCCTTAGCTTAATGACATTGGTATATATGGGCATGAAAATAACGATATTTCCACATAAAAAGGGTATAAAGGGTTATGAGAATCAATTATAACCCTTTATACCCTTTTTAACCTTTTATAACCGATTCAGTTAGCGGATAGACCGCAAATCTGCTTATAAGGTATCAAGCAAATATCATTCTCCATACACTTTGAGCAGGAACGGAGCAACCTGTTTCTTACGGGACATTACCTTCGGCAGGTATACGTAACCGTTTTCTGCTTTCTTATCAAATGCTTTTTCAGCAGCTTCTTCTGCTCCGGCGGTGAACCACAGATAGGTATCTTCAGCCAGAATATCGGTAACCATCAGGTAAGATGCTTCATAGCCTTTTTCTGCTTTGGTAGCTTCCAGGGCTTTCATGATTTCTGCTTTCTTTTCATTGATAGGAGCCAGGTCCATCACAGAAATCTGTCCGCAGCTGAATGTCTTGCCATTGGATTCAAATTCTTTGGTATCGTTGTGAGCCAGTTTTTCAGCTGGGTAATCAGAAATATCAGCACCGGCCTTCAGCATATCCATACCATAGGCTTCGTAATCTACACCAGCAATGTCAGCCAATTCAGCTACCGCTTTCTTATCTTCTTCAGTGGTGGTTGGAGAACGGAACAGAACGGTATCAGAGATGATAGCAGAGAGCATCATACCAGCCACGGCTTTGGATGGCTGAATGCCTGCCGCTTTGTACAGTCCCCAAATGACGGTATTGACACAGCCTACTGGGCGAACCAGGATGAAAATGGGGTTAGCTGTTTCAAAATCACCAATGCGGTGATGGTCAATCAATTCCAGTACGTCTGCATCTTTCACGCCGTCTACGCACTGCTTGGATTCATTGTGATCCACCAGAATCAGCTGGGTGCCTGGTTCTACAGAAGCCAGGTATTCTGGTTCTGCTACTTTGAAATAATCCAATGCGTACTTGGATTCTTTGTTCAGTTCACCAGCTCTAGCAGCAACAGCATCTACGCCCTGCTGCTGTTTCAGATAGGAATAAGAAATAGCAGCTGCAATGCTGTCTGTATCTGGGGATTTATGTCCGATAACAAAAATTTTGCTCATAAGAAAACGCTCCTTTACTTTTTACTGCTTATAGCAATTAAAATTTCTAATCCATTATACCATAAGTTACATACGGGAAAAAGTGAGAATTACACAGAAAACCAATTCCTATTTTCCCTATACGTAATAGTGTTAAGTTAAGATAATGATGATTTCTTTCACGCCAAAATTTCTGAAGGTTTTAAGGGTTCTTAAGGTTCTCAAATGAGATAATAGCGTTTATCAGCACATTTGAGAAATCTTAGAACCTTCAGAACCTTGTACACCTACGACAAAAGGAAACACTCTATATTGCACTCACCAGACACTGTACAATTTATTTTGTATACATGTGTGGCGTGCCTGCTTCTTCTAAATGGGACGTCTGATTCAGAGAAAATAGCATATTCATATCTGCCATATTCTTTTCTCCCACATAGTGATGAATGGTGGTCACACTGGCATTGGACAAACCCATATTCCACGAACGGGCCAAGGGGATATCAATCATAGCGCAGATGATAGTACGAAGGGCAGCTCCATGACTGACGATGGCGTAGGATTTGTTATCTCCTCTTTGAAGCAGTTGATTGATAAAAGACATGGTTCGTTTCTGGCAATCCAGGAAGGACTCGCCATGAGGTAAACGAAGCGTATCTGGATGATGGTACATTTCATCCATCATGCCTGGCCAAAGCGTATCGATTTCACCAAAGGTCTTTCCTTCCCAATCACCAAAACAAAGTTCTTGCAGTTCCGGTACCAATTCCAATTCTAGCTGATGAGACTTGGCAATTCCTTCTGCGGTGATTCTAGCACGCTTCAAGGGGCTGGAAATGACACCATCAAGAGAAATACCTCGGAAATATTCCGCTGTCTTTTGCGCTTGCAACAGCCCCATTTCCGATAAGTCCACATCGGTGGATCCCTGGTAGCGACCTGATTTATTCCATTCCGTTTCTCCGTGGCGAATCATATAGAGCGTAATCATATATAACTAACTCCTTATTTTTAAGTATGAATAGAGTATCTAATCCCTAGGTACTAAACTTTCCAAAGCCTCTAACAATTTCCTGTTTTCTTCTTCCGTCCTGACAGCCACACGGAAATAGGTATTATCTAATCCTTCGTAATTACCACATTGACGGATAAAGATGTGATAGGGTCGTAGTGCTTCTTGCAGGGCCGCAGTATTGACGAAACGATTGATGAGTCGGCAAAGAATAAAATTGACACAACCGGGAAGTACTTCCACATAGGGCAATTTTTCCAATGCTTCCACCAAAGCACGTCTTTCTTTTTTACAATACAACACCGTTTCTTCTTGATAGGCACTGTCTTGTAAAGCGGCGGTCATATAGCATTGAGCCAAACCATTGACATTCCATGGAATGAATGTGTCCTTCAATTGTTCACATAAAGAAGGACTCATGAAAGCGCAGCCAATACGGAGCCCCGGTACGGCATAGAATTTTGTCAGAGACATCACCACGGCGCCACAATCATTATCTTTGAAATAGGAACGATAGGATACATCTTCTTCCACAAAATCAATGAAGGATTCGTCAATAAAGAGGAAACTTTCTGTTTCTTTAGCCCGTTTCAGTAAGAATAAAAAATCTTCCTTTGGAAGAAGCTGTCCATCGGGATTATTCGGATTGCCCAGGTATACCAAAGTGTGTTTCGTCATCTTTTCCTTGATGGTTTCTATAGGAAGATGAAAATTATTTTCTTTGTGGAGAACGACACTTTCCACCGGCACATGGGCAGCCTCAGCAGATAATCGATATTCGCTGAAGGCAGGAGCGGTCACGATGACTTTTTGTGGCCGAAGCAGTTCCAACATTTTATACATCAGTTCCGTGGCACCATTTCCTAAGGCGATGGTTTCTTCTGCCATGCCATACCGGATGGACAGCTGGTGACGTAACTCTCTACATTCTACATCAGGGTACCGAAGGGTTTCCGTTTCCCAGGCACAACAAAGGGCTTTCTTCCCCATAGGAGAAAGCCCCAACGGATTGATATTGATGCTGAAATCAATGGTTTTCTGTCGCTCTTCTTCTGAAAGTCCAAATACATCGCCACCATGGCGAGACGATTTGATGGTCATATCATTCACCTTCTTATATAGTAAACTTTATGGATTGCCGACGCACTATTTTGATGATTAGTCACCAATTGTCAATTTTTAGAAATACTGTTAGGTTAAGCGAAATATGTGATTCTTTCGTGGAAAAGATACTGCAGGTTTTCACGTCTCTTGAACGAGATGAATAACGCTAACGTTTATAAGCACATTCGAGAACCCTTAGAACCTTCAGTACCTTGAAAACCCTTTAACTTCTAACAAAATCATGCTTACTAGCTCAAATCTTGACATAACAACATGGTAATCCCTAAGCACCAGTAATCTGCATTCCCTGATTGGTAACACTGACGTAATCGAGAAATTCAATGTGTTCGATTTCTTTTTCTAAAATCTGTCGGATTGGTTTTTCATCTGTACCATGAGGGAGAATCAAGCCCAACACGGTACCACTATGGGCGCAGACGATTCCTTTTCCCCCAGCAGCCACACCGACGCGATAGAAATCATCCAGTTGTTTTTTATATAAAATTTTCTGATTGCAAAACGCACTGATGGATGCAGCCTTTCCGATGTTCTCTATTGATTGCTGGCGAATCCCTCGTTCAAAAAGAGACACCGCTTTTGCAATTTCCTTTTCATTGCTTTTCTGCAGCGCAATCAAATCATTTCTAGAGTTGAACGTCATGGTGTCTACTTCCCCACCACAATCATAGATAAGAATATCCATGGCCGGACAAAGTCCCATAGGACGAATCAGTTTTCCCTGGCGATAATCAAATTGCACAATACCTTCAAAAAAAGTAGCATCACTGGGTTCAATGGATAGGGCAATGTGGGCGATTTCTTCAGCAGAAAGTTTTCGCCCCAAAGACAGTGCCACTGCCTGGGATACCGCACTGATATCGGCGGTACTAGAAGCAAGGCCTTTTCCTTTGGGGATCGAAGAAATCAATTCTACTTTCGGCATTTCATTGGCCGCACCTAAATAAGCTAACGTTTTCAGGGCTGCTTGTTTTGCTTTTTCAGGAAGAATTTCCTTTGCATTTTCAGTCACCAAAGCCTTGGCGTATCGATTAATGGGACAAGTCACCATAAAGGAAGAACCATTGGCATATCCTTGGATAAATTCGCCGCAGGATCCTGGTGAACTGACTACATAGGCCATAGATTCCCCCTTGTCAAAATAACAAATAATAATGCAATACTTGCTTCCGTGATTTGATTGACAAATCCGTAGGTATCCCCTGTGGTACCACCTATTTTTCCAACTACCCAATGGTTCAAGTAGAGTCCCAAAAGAATGGCAAAGCCTGCCAAAAGCAAATAGGTGAAACCAAAGTAAAGTGCTGGAAGGAGAGCTGTCACTGCTGCCACTTCTACGGCCCAGGGACTGCGATAGGCAGCGAAGGATTTCCCCATCCCATAAGGCCGGGCATAAGGGTATTCACAAATGCTGATGACCAAGTTAAGCCGTCCTAAGGTAGGCATCGCAATCAGAACCATGTACAGAGATGTATCGATAGAACCTAAGCAAAGAGTGGTCAAAAGTACGTAGATGAGAATAGAAAGCATGCCAAAAGAGCCAATCAGGCTATCTTTCATGATTTCCAAACACCGTTCTTTGGAACGACCGGAGAAAAGCCCATCGGAAGAATCCATCAGTCCATCTGCCAGCGTGCCTCCAGTAAGAAACAATTCTCCAACCACCAGTAAAAAGCCGGTCAACAGTGGAACCCCCAATGGTTCCATTAAGAAATATAGTAAACACAGAAAGGCACCAATGATCCAACCAATCATAGGAAAATAGGAAACACTTTTTCCGAATTCCTCATCATTCCATACGGTTCTGTTAGAAATATGGATACGGGTCAGAAACTGGAGCCCCACAAGAAATGCATTCATATATATCACCAAAAGTAGTAACTAGTAATTAGCATTGGCATGTAAAAGAAAAGATTCCTTTGGTTAGAAATGAGACGTTTGAAGTGAGAAATAGTAGTGCGGCGGATAAACTTTGGAAGTGCTGCTCATTTTTACACAAATTGTATGAAAAGTGTCTTATATAAAAAGAGGGTATTGGGGCACTTTATGAATTGTGTGCCCCTTCCACCACTCCTCACTCCTAATTCCTCACTTCTAACTAGTTTACAAAATGGATTATGAAATAATTGTTATAGCCAATCACATGTAAAACTATCTAGTTACTAGTCACTAAATTACCAAAGCCAGAAAATCAATATCGATTCTACAAGAATGAATAAAATAGTAGCACCATACATCATCATAATGGACGTCTTAATATGATCTGCCTTAAGAAGCACTTCTGGATCGCCCATGTATTCACGAAATTCTGGTTTTCCTTCATAGTAATTATATCCACCGAGCTGTACATGCATAGCGCCTGCTACAGTTGCTTCTGCATAGCCTCCGTTGGGACTCGGATGTTTCGGCGCATCACGGAGCCCAATTTTGGTAGCATTCTTTCCATCCAGTTGTAGTAAGTAAGCGGCTACCACGAAAAGAAGAAAAGTAATGCGAGCTGGGATATAGTTCAGTACATCATCCAACCGAGCAGCAAAGCGACCGAAGAAGAGATATCGATCATTTTTATAGCCTAGCATGGAATCCATGGTATTTCCAGCTCGATACACCATGGCTCCTACGGGACCAAAAAGTAGGAAATAGAACAGCGGCGAAATAATACCGTCCGTGGTATTCTCAGCCACGGTTTCAATGGTACCGCGAGCGATATCTCCTTCTTCCAAGTTTTCTGTATCACGGCCTACAATCCAACTGAGACGTTTACGAGCGGTTACGATATCCCCATCTTTCAAGAGATGATAAATCTCCAACCCGTCTCTTGCCAATGCCCTGGGTGTCATGGTGAAATAGAGAATCACCGTAGCTAGTGCAGCATAGAGAAGAATGCCTGCCTGGTTTCCAAGCCATACAAGAAAACCGGTCAAAAGTCCTACGGTCAAAAGAACAAGCAGCACCACAATCATGCCACGGAAAAACATATTTCCATTGGACGTCTTGACTTTGGGATACAATTTATTTTCATAAAAGGAAATCAAATTTCCTATGAGTACCACCGGATGATAATTCGACCGAGGGTCTCCATATACCGTATCCACCACTAAGGCAGCCAAAGGAATGGCTGCATATAAGGCGGAGTAATACCAGCTTTCCAATTATTCTTTCCCCAAAATATCATAGAAAGCATCCATATCGAAATGTTTTCTTACCGTATTGGCCAAGCGGTCAAATTCAGATTCCTTATACTGGTGATAGCGGAATTGGATTGGCAGTTCCTTCAATCCTTTTCTGCGACGCAGTGCATTGAGGACTTCTCTACGAATTTCATCGTTATCAAAAATGCCATGGCAATAGGTGCCAAATACATTATGCGCTTCATTGATGAATCCATCCTGTAGGTCTACATCTTCTTCGCTTCTCTTGGTGATATGGAACAGAGACTGGGCCGGCTTTGTCAAAGTGGTTTCGCCCATGTGAATTTCATAGCCTCGCATGTCTTTTCCGGAGAAATGCATATCCAGGAAAGGCAAATCATCGCAATCAAAATATACCTGGTACGTATTTTTCTTACCATGCATGGACGTGGTGTAAGGCAGCAGACCAAGACCTTCTACTTCATCATTTTCACTTTCTACATGCAGTGGATCACACACTTTTTCACCCAGCATCTGATAACCACCGCAAATGCCAATAACTGGTGTGCCCTGGGCAGCCAGTTCCTGGATTTCTTTTGCATAGCCCTGACGTTTCAGGTACAGCAAATCTTCGGTGGTATTTTTACTGCCTGGAAGCATAATGAGGTCTGGATTTCCAATCATATCTCCCTGCTGAACGAAACGTACATTCACATCGGGTTCATGATTCAAGGCATCAAAATCAGTGAAGTTGGAAATTTTTGGAGTCTGAATGACTGCAATGTGAATATCTCTCATCACATGGTCCGAAGGTAGGTCCTGTAAAGAAACAGAATCTTCATCATCAATTCCCAGTTTATCCAAGTAAGGAATGACTCCCAGGACCGGAATCCCTGTTTTTTCTTTCAGGAATGTCAGTGCTGGTTCCAGAAGAGTAATATCCCCTCTGAATTTATTAATAATCAGACCTTTGACCAACGCTCTTTCATCATCGTCAAGTAGTTCCAAAGTACCGACAATGGATGCCAAAGCACCACCACGATCAATATCGGCGATAAGGAACACCGGTGCCTGGCATTCTTTGGCGATACGCATATTGACAATATCATTCTTCTTCAGATTGACTTCTGCAGGACTTCCGGCCCCTTCGATAACCAGCGCATCATAATGGGTTTCCATATAAGCCAGTGCTTCTTTGACACTGGCCCATGCTTTCTGGCTATATTTATTCTGATAATCTGATGCGCTGTAATTTCCGACCGACTGACCTAACAAAATCACCTGAGAACAAGAATTGCCGGTAGGTTTCAAAAGCACTGGATTCATCTGTACAATCGGATCAGCCCCAGCCGCTTCTGCCTGCGCCACGGTGGAACGACCAATTTCCCCACCAGAACGGGTGACATAGGAATTGAGTGCCATATTTTGCGCTTTAAACGGGGCGGTATTATATCCATCTTGGGTTAAAATACGACAAAAAGCGGTGGTCAAAATGCTTTTGCCTACATGTGAACTGGTTCCCTGAAACATGACTTTCTTTGCGATTTTGGTCATAGTTTTTCACTCCTCTTGGTTATGATGTACAGCGGTATATAGTAGCAGTCATTCATTTGTCATTACTGGAAAAGTGCGTAGTGATGGAAGAGGCGCAAAAAAATTTAGAAGCGCCCCAATACCCCTTTTATATATAAATATGTCATAGAGGTATTTACGCAATATTCATCTATCGCAGATTGATTGACTATTTATGCTATTATCCACTTACAACTTACATTCCAATTCTTTCAAATTCACTGTGATACCAGCGATGGAAATATAAACTTTTTCTGCTCGCTTAGCAATGTACTGGTTTGCCAGCCCCACCAGATCCCTGTAGACCCGGCTCATCGCATTAGCAGGAACAATCCCCATGCCTAGCTCATCGGACACAAAAATGATTTCCTTATCCTGGTATTTTGAAATAGAAGCAAACATGCCATCCAAGTCGGCTTCCAGTGTTTTCTGCAGTGTTTCCAAATCAGATACACCCAGGGTCTCTACGGTAATCCCTTTCATATGGTCCATCAACAGATTATTCACATACATGGTTATGCAGTCAAAAAGGATGGTATCTGCTCCTTCCAGAATCGCATCCATCTCGTCAGCGGCACCATGCATGACTTCAAAGGTTTTCCACTCTTTGGGACGCCTCTGTTGATGCAGGATCACCCGGTATTTCATTTCATCATCAAAAATTTGGCTAGTGGCAATGTATCCTTTTCTTTTCCCTTGAGAATGATACATCAGCTTTTCCGCAAATTCACTTTTTCCACTGCGGGCACCGCCAAGAACCAAACTGATTTTATTTCCCATATTTTCACCTCGGATTCCGCCCTTTATGGCATTTACCATTCCATTGTAGCATACACGACGTAGAAATAGAAGAAATAGAGTGGAAAAATGTGATAACTCTCGGAATGTTGTTTTTCATAGGAGCGGTATCTAGAGTAGCTAGAAGGTTTCTCAGGTTGCTCAGGGTTCAGAGGTTTCTTAGGTTCCCCGAATGAGATATTACCGCTAGGAAAACACATGTTATAAACGTGGGACGTAACAAGTTATTTGAATCATGCAAAAAGTGGTGACATACATATATCACCACTTTACATAGAATGTTATATCCTAAATGCAACAAAAGGCTATCTAAAACTTCTTGTTGCTTAACTGAAATGATAGCATCGACGTTCATCAGCATATTCGAAAAACCTAAGAAACCTGAGAACCTTGAGCAACCTGAGAAACCTCTAACTTCTAGCGGCAATCCTTCAAATAACTCAATCCGTAAAAGATATTCCCCAAATTAGATAATATCATCAAAATGAGATTTCTTTTCTTTTTTCTTGAAAAGTATGCAGTTTCTGCCGATAATCTGAACCAGTTCACAATCCAAATGGTCTACCAAGTACGCTGCGGTGCTACGGATATCTTCATCGGAGTTCTGGTTGATTTTAACCTTGATTAATTCTCTAGCCAGTAACACATCCTCTACACTTTGAATGACATTATCTCCCATGCCATCTTTACCAATCTGTACCACAGCCGGCAATTGAACGGCCATGCTTTTTAAAGTTCGTTTCTGTTTGCTTGTAAGCATCTATGTTCTCCTTAAATTATTTACATCCATGGACGATCATTCATTTACTTTGGATAGAAAAGTGCGAAGTGCGTAGTGATGGAAGGGGCGCACAAAATTTGGAAGCGCCCCAATACCCTTTTTATATAAAATGCGAATTCCATACAAGGGCATCTATCAAAACTGACATAAAACTCTACGCTATTCTCTTATCAATTTATGAGAAATTCTTCGCTATACGCAATTATTTATATGAATGATTTACCAATCAGTATATTAGATCAATTACTCTTCGCTTCTATTTTCGGACCAGGTGAATTCTACACCATAGAGATTGACTGTATCCCCTTCCTGAATGCCTTCTTTTTTCAGAAGTTTATCCAGGCCCATGAATTTCCAAGCTCTGTCAAAACGACGGAGAGATACGTAGTCTTCAAAGTCGGTCATACCTACCAGTTTTTCTACGCGCTTGCCTTTGATATAGAATACGCCATCTTTTTCTTCGATGAAGAATTCTTCTTTTGGTGCTTCGTACACAATGGCTTTTTCTGGTTCTTCAAAAGATACGTCCGGAATTTCCTGCAGCAGTTTCCACACCGCTTCCATCAATGGACGGGTGCCTTCGCCGGAAAGTGTGCAAATGGGATAGAAATCATAGCCTTCTTTTTCAATGGCTTCTTTCAATTCTTCCAGTTTCTTTGGATCTTCGATAAGATCAATTTTATTGGCTGCAACAATCTGTTTCTTTTTTGCTAATTCAGGGCTGTACAGTTCCAATTCATTGTTGATGATGTGGAAATCCTTCAACGGCTCTCTTCCTTCGCTTCCGGCGGCATCTAAGACGTGAATGAGCACTTTGGTGCGTTCCACATGGCGAAGAAATTCATCACCCAAACCGGTTCCCTGGCTAGCTCCTTCGATAAGACCTGGGATATCCGCCATGACGAAACTTCTTTCATAGTCCAGATTGACTACACCCAAAACAGGAGTCAAAGTGGTGAAGTGGTACGCTGCCACTTCCGGTCTAGCACCAGATACTTTACGAATCAGGCTGGATTTCCCTACGCTCGGGAATCCCAAAAGACCTACGTCAGCCAGTACTTTCAGTTCCAGGCGCAATTCTTTTTCTTCGCCAGGTTCCCCTTTTTCTGCATAGGTAGGTGCACGGACGGCACTGGTAGCAAAGTGAGAATTTCCTCGGCCACCATGGCCGCCTTTGACCACCAGGGCTTCCTGTCCATTCTGGGTCATGTCTGCCAGAAGTTCTCCTGTGCGGTTGTCATACACCATGGTTCCCAGCGGTACTTCTACAATGACGTTTTCGGCGTTTTTGCCAAACATTTCTTTCGCTCCGCCATTTCCACCGGCTTTGGCAGCAAACTTGCGGTGACGACGGAAATTCATTAAGGTGTTCAAATCACTGTTGGCACGGACGATTACAGATCCTCCTTTGCCACCATCACCACCAGACGGACCTCCACGGGGCACGTATTTTTCGCGACGGAAAGAAACCATACCATCTCCGCCGGCACCAGATACGACGATAATTTTCGCTCTATCGATAAACATGTTTTACCTCAACTTACTATACGACTGAAAATGACAATAATCTATTATATTTTACCAGTTTATAACGATTCTGTCATGTTATTTTTTAGTCATTCTATTCTATTAGATTTTGAATGAGCAGATATAATTTCGTTAGATATTACAGGTTACTCAAGTTTTAGAGGTTTCTAAATTTTCTCGAATGGCCAATACATACTAACGTTTTCATCTCATTTGAGGAACCTGAGAAACTTAAGAATCCCGAGTAACCTGTGCAACCTGTTAACTCTTGCGCAAGCATGCCAATTGACTTAAACCGTTTACTATCCCCACAAGTATTCATATTTTTCCTTTACATACGTAGAGAAATACATTATTATTAATAAATATACTTTTTATTGCAAGGGGAGGATTCTTACATGGAATTTAGTAACCAATGGAGCTGGCCAATTGCTTTGGCCTTTGTTCTATACCTAGCCGGAATGATGTGTATCGGTCTCTATTATTCACGGCAGCAGAAAAATTTATCATCCTACATTTTGGGAGATCGTAAATTGGGACCGTGGCTCACATCGATGAGTGCAGAAGCGTCGGATATGAGTGGTTGGATGCTCATGGGCCTTCCTGGTTATGCTTATCTCCATGGGTTGTCTGCTTTCTGGACTGGCATTGGTCTCATCATTGGTACCTGGGCAAACTGGCTTCTTGTGTCTAAACGTCTTAGAAACTATACGGAAGTAGCTGACAACAGCCTCACCATTCCAGATTATTTTTCTAATCGATTTGAAGATAAAAGAAATGGCCTTCGCTTGATTTGTGCCCTTTTCATTATTCTTTTCTTCATCATCTATACTTCTTCTGGATTTGTAGCAGCAGGCAAATTGTTTAATACCATTTTTGGAATCCCCTATTTCCAGTCTCTCTTGATTGGGGCCTTCGTGGTTGTATTCTATACATTCTTGGGCGGATTTTCTGCTGTAGCTTTGACCGATTTGATTCAGGGAACCATGATGTTCTTTACAGTTCTCTATGTTCCTGTAGCAGCTGTATTTGCTATGGGCGGCACTGCACCGACCATGGAAATTCTTTCCAAAGAAGGAGCAGACTTCTTCTCCTTCTTCCCTGATTCTACTGGTATGGGTGCTCTTCTGGTCATGATGGTGTCTTCTTTAGGTTGGGGCCTGGGTTATTTTGGACAGCCTCATATTCTTGTTAAATTTATGGCCATCGGCGATGCGAAAGATTTGAAGAAATCCACTCACATCGCAATGACTTGGGTATTGCTTTCCCTCTCCTTTGCCATTGCTATGGGTGTCATTGGTAAAGCGTACCTCACCACCCCACTGGAAAATGCCAATGCAGAACGCGTATTTATTCTCATGGCAGAATCCCTGTCCACCCCATTCATTACGGGTATCATCTGGTCCGCTATTCTGGCTGCCATTATGAGTACCAGTTCTTCCCAGCTTTTGGTCACCTCCTCTGCCGTATCCCGCGACTTGTTCCAGGCATTTCTTTGTAAAGATGCTTCTCAAAAAACATTGATTCGTGTCAGCCGTTTATCAGTACTTCTCGTCTCTGCTATTGCGGTATTCCTTGGTTCTGATCCAAACAGTTACATCTTCTCCATTGTCTCCTATGCTTGGGCTGGCTTTGGTGCCTGCTTTGGTGGGACCATGCTTCTTTCCTTGTATTGGAAACGAATGACATTAAAAGGGGCCTATGCTGGGGTTCTCGTTGGTGGGCTCACTGTTCTTATCTGGAAACAGTTCGCTTGGTTTGATTTGTATGAATTAGTTCCAGGATTCTTCTTCTCTATGATTGCTATCGTGGTTGTGAGTCTCTTGGATAAAGAACCATCGGAAAGCATCAAAGAAACCTTTGAAAAAGCATTGGCCTTGTCGAAGAAATAAATATTGAAATGCTAAAAAAGAGCTATGGATCATTGATTCATAGCTCTTTTTGATGTAGTGACAGGTTACTCAAGTTTCTAAGGGTTCTCAAGTTGCTCAGGTTCTCCGAATGTGCCCATAGACGCTAGCGTCATTAGCTTATTCGAGAAACGTGAGAAACCTCAGTGTCCTGAGAAACCTGAGCAACCTTTGCATTAGCAGAAAGCATCACATATTTCATTTCACTTAATAGGGATCTCCCTGTACTTGCAATATTTCCATTCATAGTGTATAATCATACCTAAGAATTGAATCTGAGTCAATTTTATAGGAGTCATTATGAAAAAAATCATACTAGCTACTTGCGCAGCCCTTTTGGGGTTAGGCACACTGTCTGTGAATGCCATGGATTCAGCCACGCTCCGTTCCCATCCGGACCAGTATCGCATCCTCTATGCCAATGACAAACAAGTCATTTATGGAGATATGCAGTCCTTATCTGGATTAGAAACAAGAGACATGCCTTCCAGCATTCAGAATATGTCCCTCACTCTGTATGTAGAAAACTATGTCAAAAATCCCACAGACTTTGATTATGCGGAAGGAAAAACAGTTTCTTCTATTTCTGAATACCAAAGCGAATGGCTGGGAAATAAAGTCAAAGGCCACTACCAAGAAAAGTGTACATGGGCCCACAGCTATGACAGAAATGGAAAGATTCTATCTGATACGCAGGAAAATCTTTCTCTATCCTCTTCGGATGTAGAAGATATCTATCGCATGCTAGTTCGACTGAGTCGTGTAAGGAAATAAGGTGATTCGTATGAAAAAAATCGTAGGACTTATGGGAGCCATGCTTTTACTGGGAACAAGTGCTGTCATGGCGATGGATTCTAACACATTACTTTCTTCGCCTGATCGCTACCGTGTCATTTATGCCAATGAACATGAAGTGGCCTATGCGGATTTGGATACATTGTCTGGTATGGCTACCATGGATTATCCAGGTAGCCTGGAAAACATGCATTTCACCATGTATGTAGAAACTTACAAATCATCTCCGGATGCCTTTGATTTTGCTAAAGGAAATCTGATTTCTTCCATTCGTGAATTCCAAATGGCTGTCTATGCCAACAAGAGAGACCAAACCTATGGCATGGACAAAACGCTATCCGCCGTGTACGATGTCAAAGGAAATAAACAGGATAAATTCAGTTCCCTCTCTGCTTTCACTCAAAATCGAAAAATTACTGCTGATGCAAAGACACTTTTCTTAAACCTGGATCATCAAAGTCGTCCTGTTCATTCTGAAGATACAGGAGCGAAACCGGTGGTACCCTAAAAAGTTCTGAGGGTTCTCAAGGTTCTCAGTGGTCTCGAATGAGATGATAACGAGTATCCTCTATTTTTAGATTCACATCATATAAAAAGCTGCTACATTTCAGACGACTAAATGTAGCAGCTTTTTGTATTACAATGGTTTCGACTTCCAGTTTAAAAATTCAGTGGCCAGGCGCACTAAGACATATATGAAGGTCAAGACCCAAATGGCTTTATTAAGACTTTTAAACCGTTTGTCCTTAAACAGAAATGCATTTAGACAGCACAATGCCATAGAGATATCTGTTAGTTTCATAAAGTGTCCTCCTAATTCATTTGATATTGCTTTTCAAACTGCGTCACAATACGTTGTAATGCTGGTGGGGTTACATAACTCATGGCCTCTTCCCTAATGGACTCAGGAATACCATAATAGGCTTCTGCCACCCCTCCCGTGATGGCCGCTAGGGTATCACTATCTCCACCGATGGAAATGGCGTTTCGTATAGCATCTTCAAAGCTACTGGATTCAAAGAAGGCTTCTAAGGCTTGCGGCACCGTTTCCTGACAGGTTTCATTGAATGTATACGTATCCCGAATGCCGTCCAATGTAAATGAGATATCATAATAATGGTCTGTGATATATCGTTTGATAGAAGAAATAGACTCTCCCTGCCTAGCTAAGAAAATAGCAATAGCGGTAGCTTCCGCCCCTTTGATTCCTTCTGGATGGTTATGTGAAATTTCCGTCACTTGCTTAGATAACTTTTTGACTTCTTCCATACTATGGGCTGCAAATCCAACAGGACTGATGCGCATAGCCGCTCCATTGCCAAAGCTGCCGTAAGGCTTGGGGTAATCTGAAAATATCCAATGAAAGAAACTACCACCATAACCACATTCTGGATATTTCCTTCCTATAGATTGCATATAATAGATTGCCTTTTCTGACAAATCTCCATAATTGGGTTGACTTTCTAACAATGCTTTAGCAATAGCCAAGGTCATGATACTGTCATCAGTAGGAAAACAATCTTTGTGGAAGAACTGAAACTCTTTGCTTTTGATATTGTGCCATTCAAAACGTGAACCTACAATATCACCAATCATTGCACCTAACATAATGGACTCCTTTCTTATCATTCTGTTTTCTATTTCTATTATACACAAAGAAAGGACATGTTTTGTCTAAGTGAAAAAATTATTTTCAAATAAATGATTCTAAGGGTTCTAAGGGTTCTCGTGCTATTGGAAATTGTGAAATTTCCAATAGCACGAGAACCCTTTTGATGTACAAGGCATTGATATATTTTACTAACCATATCATCATTACAGAATAAAAGCCCTTTCCAAAGAAAGAGGGGTATCGCTAGTGTCTCTGCGTATAGAATCGTATTTCCTAATTCCTAGGGCCTAGTCACCAGCCCATCATAAAACCCCAGAGACAATCATCTCTGGGGTTCTTTTTCATGCAACTTATTCGGCACTGATGAACATCGGATACAGCGGCTGCCCGCCATCATACATTTCAAATGTAATATCCGGATATTTCTCTTCTACTTCAGAAATCGCTTTCTTGCAATTTATTTCTGTCAGATCTTTACCATAATATACGGTAATAATTTCGGTATCTTCAGTAATGAGAATGTCCAGTACTTGCTGGAAGCAATCCTGGAAACCTGGTACAGAAATCACTTCATGATTCTTTACCAGTCCCATGAAGTCATCTTTATGAATGGTAGATGCGCCAACAACACTATCACGAACAGCGGTGGTAATCATACCACAAGTGATGTCTTTCATCCGTTCTGTCATAGCTTCCAAATTTTCTTCAATGGTGCTATCAGCAGAGAATGCCATAGCAGCAGCGAGACCTTCCATTGGATTGGTGGACGGAACGATATGGACCTTTTCACCCATCATCTTTTTCAGCTGCTGCGCAGCCAGGATGATGTTTTTATTGTTCGGCAGAATGATGTACTTATCATACTGTCCGTTTTCCATGCCTGCCTGCAGTTCCTGCACAGATGGGTTCATGGACTGTCCACCGGAAACCACATCACATCCCAGTTTTTCATAGAGAGAAGTCCATCCCATACCAGATACAACGGTCAAGATGCCCAGGGGCTTCTTTTCCATTTTCTGCTGTTTTTCTTTGTTCTTATGGAACTGATCAATCATGTTATCGCATTTGATATCATGCAAGGTGCCCCAATCAGCAGCCATATCCAGTACGTGACCTGGACGCTGTGCATGGATGTGGACTTTGACCAGGTTGTCCCCTTCGGCTACGATCATGGATTCACCCCAGGAAGAAAGTTTAGCCCGTACTTCTTTGGCTTTCACTTTACATGGGCTGATAATGAATTCTGTGCAATATGGATATTCAATAGAGAAAGATTCTCCTTTGGCTTCCAAACGGCTGATGACCGGTTTCACATCTACTTTGACATCTTCCACTTTTCCTGTGAGACCATTCAAGCATCCCATAAGGAAGAAAATGAGTCCCTGACCGCCTGCATCGACTACATTGGCATCTTTCAGAATCTGAAGCTGTTCTGGTGTCTTTGCCAAAGCATCTTCACCGGCTTCGATAGAAGCTTCCAGAATTTTACTGAAATCGGTTTCATTGCGATACACATCATGGGTACCCTTAGCAATGCCACGAGCTACGGAAAGGATGGTACCTTCCACAGGCTTTGTGACAGCGCGGTAAGCATACAGGATACCGTACTGGAATGCTTTACTCATCTGTCCGCAAGAAGCAGTTTTCTTTCCGTGAAGGCCACGGCTGATACCGTGAATAATCTGAGACAGAATAACCCCAGAATTGCCTCTAGCCCCCATAATAGCCCCTGCTGATGCTTTTTCCGCAATGATGCCAACCGGTTCTTCTGGACTGACTTCAGCAATCATGCTGTACATGGATTTCAACGTGTTCAGCATGTTATTTCCTGTATCTCCATCAGGTACTGGAAATACATTGAGTTGGTTAATGATTTCATATTTCTGCTGGAAAAGCTGGTACGCTCCAATCAGCATATTTTTGAAACAATTCCCATCAATAACAGTATACATAGTTCTCTCCCCCATTATTTGGCGCTTTCAAAGATGATCCCTATAAGCCCAGGTCCGAGATATGCTGCCAAAACTGGGGTACCTGTCGTCAATGTGACATCGATATCCGGATATTCCTCTTGAACCTTGGCCTGCAGTGCTTTGCCGCCTTCTTCATTTTCGATGTGGACGATACCAATTCGTTTGCACGGCGAGTTTTCATGAAGAAAATCCATCATTGCAGCAATGGCCTTTTTTGTCGTGCGTACTTTGGCAAGAACGTCTACTTCATTATCTTTATTCAAATAAATAACTGGCTTGATTTTCAAGATACTTCCGATGAGACCAGCGGCTTTACCGATACGGCCACCTCTTCTGAGATAGTCTAAGGTGTCGGCAGTGAAGCAAGTCCGGGTCAGTTCCGAAGATTCCAAAAGTTTCTTTGTGACTTCTTCAAAGCTGAGTCCCTGGTCGATATAATCCAAGCCATCCTGGAGCACTTCAATCATGCCGACAGCAGTGGTCTTGGAATTAATAACGGAAATATTTTTTCTGCCGGACTGACGAGCAGCCAAAACCGCCCCATTATAAGTGCCACTTACCGCAGCGGTGAGGCAAATCACAATAATAGGGTCTTCGGCAGGAATGGAAGCAAATAAGGAAAGGAAATCACCGGTGCTTGGCTGACTGGTAGGAACGGCTTTCTTTTCTCGTTCTGAGTAATCAATCACCTGTTCAATGGTGGCTTCATTTTCCTGTACATAGGTGTTTCCGATCTGAATAGTCAGCGGAATCACATGCACATTGGGATGTTTCGAAAGCATTTCTTCACTGATGGAAGAGGTACTATCGACGATCAAATGAATCATTTGTATAAGTCCTTCCTGAAATATGATATATAAGTGATTAGTAACTAGGGACTAGTCACTGGTTACTAGGAAAAAAGTACTCCCAGTCACGAGTCACCAATCTACCAGTCACCAATAAGTATCCGTTTTCACACATAGTAAAGCACCAATAGTGCCCACAATTTATTTCTGTTTAGCTGCTTTACGAGCGGCTTTTCTTTCATTGAATTCTTTCAAAAGCTGCTGGTAATCATCATCATCATATCCATTGGTAGCCAGCATATAGGCATGAAGTTTTTTTCTTCCTAATGCAACATTCAATGCAGACAGTTCAAAGGGATCCAAGGAAATACGAGCCAACATTTCTCCAGTAGAAGAATATCCTACGACACCTTCTCCCAAGATATCCACTAATTTTTCTTTTCTAACATCTTCGCAGAATGTATGGAAAAACTTATCTGCTTCACGAGCCATGCTATCACGGAGTCTTTTGTATTCTTCCGCTTTATCAGCTGGGATTTTGAATCCATCAATCATGACATATTTTTCGGGTAAATTAAACATGGTATCACCTATCTATTTTCATAATTATCCACTATATGTAACTATATCGCCCCACCGGGTTTTGGTCAAGCGATTTACCCCAATTTATCACCATATTTCCTATGAAATTACAAATAAATGTTAGGAATAATTCATATTTACACTTATGTTTAAATTATTGTCGGCGTATTGATAAAGGCGATGTCAGCCATAGCATCACTTGATTTCTTTCCTTTATGGATAAAGTGACTGGTAGACTGGTGACTCGGAAATATAGAAATCCAGTCACTTTAAGCCAAACAAAACGCTGGCCACAGAAAGATTCTCTGTGACCAGCGTTTTCCTAAAACTGAATAGCGACTTTCCCAAGCACATGGTCAATCGGCACAGGGCCAATGAAGCGGCTATCGGAGCTATGGTTTCTATTATCTCCCATGACAAATACAGTGCCTTCCGGAACGGTGTAGGTACCATCCATGGAAAATTCCATCGGTTCATTGATATACGGTTCATCCAGCTTTTCCCCATTGCGGTATACATGACCGTCATGGAAGGCCAGCTGGTCTCCTCCCTTACCAATGACACGCTTCACCCATACGTTGTGTTCCTGGCCGGAACGATTAAAAATAGCGATGTAATTCTGCATAGGCTCGCCCATGTCATCAATCCAGGAACGTTCTCTATGGGTACGACTATCGATGATTACAATATCGCCATAATCCGGAGCCTGGCGGAATACGTGGCTGATTTTGGATACAATCAAGTATTCCCCATTGGTCAATGTCGGATACATGGAATTGCCGGATACCTTGGTGGGAACGAAAATGAAAATATGAATAATCATGGCCAGACAAAGAGCCACTACAATGGAATAAATCCAATCTAACACTTCATGCATAACCTATGCCTCCTATATGCTATCTGTCTTAATTTCTAACAATATTTTTTTATTTTACAATATATAAGAGGGTGATTCAAGAGGCTTGCCATAGTAATCTTCGTTCGGTGACTAGTAGATCCGCTGTCAAAAGGTTCTGATTATCATAAGCATCGATAGTGTCGAAACTTAGTATACAGAAATCAATTCATTGTAAGACAATATATAGCATACCAACAGAACCCTTTGACAGCCATATTGCATACCCAAAGTCTCAAAACGTAACGGTACCCACAGAACCTTTTTGACAGCCTATTGCATCCCCAAAGCCTCAAGTCGTAATCGCTCCTACAGAACCACCTCAATATGTTTCTCACTCAAGTGGCGCAGTTGGTCAAAGGAAATATTCCGCAGTGCTTCTTCGGATGTGACGGTCATGGGCTTTGGCAGGGCCCCTGCGTAGTAGAGGAGGAGTCCGATGATATCCCCTGGGGTTTTTCCTGCTTCTTTCAGTTCTCGGATGGTGATGCCGTGCTGCCGTTTGGAGAGGCGCACGCCGGCAGCATCTACCAAAAGAGGCAGATGAGCGTAGGTTGGCACGGGATAGCCCAGTTTCTTTAGAAGATAGGTCTGATAAAATGTGGAGGACAGAAGGTCATTGCCACGAAATACGTGGGTGATGCCCATGGCGCCGTCGTCGATGGAAACGGCCAGTTGGTAAGCCACCATGCCATCGGCGCGGCGGATGAGGAAATCGTCTGTTTCTGCCTCTAGGTCCATGGTATGGGTGCCACTGAAGAGGTCCGTGAATGTTTCTTCTGACGGTTCCATTTTGATGCGCCAGGACGGTGCTTTCGTCATGGCCTCCTGTTCTCCTTTTGTCAAGTGGCGGCAGTGTCCGTCGTACACCGGAAGGGCTTCTCCTTCGTGGGGCGCACTGCTGATGCTATGAAGCCGGGCGCGGCTGCAATAGCAGGGGTATATGTCCCCTTTTTCTTTCCATTTTTCGCAGATGGTATGGTACAAGGAAAACCGGTGGCTTTGCAGGGGTTCGCCGTAGTCATAGATGTTTCCCGGTGCTTCGTCGTAGTCCAGTCCCAACCAGGCCAGATCTTCTTCAATGCCCTGGATGTATTCTTCCTTGCACCGCTGGCGGTCAATGTCCTCGATGCGAAGGACGATCTCCCCCTTCTGCTGCCTGGTCCAGAGCCAGTTCAGAAAGGCGATCCACACATTGCCCAGGTGCATGTACCCGGTGGGACTGGGGGCAAAACGGGTACGAATACTTGCATGTAATAGTTTGTCTAACATTGGATGTAATTCCTTTTTTAATAATTAGGAATGAGGAATGATGGAAGGGGCGCACAAAGGTGGTAACAGGTTGCTCAAGTTTCTCAGGGTTCTCAGGTGGCTCAGGTTCTCCGAATGTGCCGATAGACGTTAGCTTATTTTATCGCTACGATGGATGGTACCAGGGCCTCTTGAGATGTTCATTCCGAAGTATACCGCTAGAGCAGCCCCCCTCTTTTATTCTCCCCCGACGGGGGAGACAAGACGCTAATGCTTCTACGGCTAGAGACCTATTTTCTAATCCCCTTCTTCAAAAGGTATAAAAAGCTCTAAGGGAGCCGAATGAGATGATAACACTAGCGTCCATCAGCTCGTTCGAGAAACCTGAGCAACTTGAGCAACGTGAGAAACCTGAGCAACCTGTACGACCACTCCTATCAAAAAAGGGCTACCTCCCAAAGGCGGTAGCCCTTTTTCTAATCCTAGTCACCAGTCTACTAGTCACCAGTCCCCCAATCAATTCGGCATCGACAGGACTTGTTCGAAGAGGGCTTTATCTCTTTCGATTTTGTCTTCGCTGCCCATGACGGCGATGTAGGGGTCATCGATGATGCTCTTCACCAATGGAGCCAGGGCGCGGATGTCTTCTACGGTGCAGCCGATGATTTCATTCCGAATCTGCATCCGTTTTTCCCGTGTATTTCCATTGAGGTAGTGAATCATAGCCCGCTGGCCTTTCATGGACGGGGTGAGCTGGATTTCGCTAGCTGCCATGGTACCGATGACGTACTTGGTCATTTCACGGTCCGACAGTTCCAGTGTTTCCAAGTATTCCGGCAAGCCCTTATAGGCTTCGATGGTTTCCTTCAGGTTCGGGTCGCGGTAGGAACAGAGAATGGATGTGCCGTCCACCATAAACTGGGTGAAAGCGCCGTAAGCACCGCCCAGTACGCGAACTTTTTTCCACAGGTATTCATAGCGGAGAATGGTTTCCATCACTGCCAGCGCTCCGGTGTAGGTGAAGCCGTGGTCGCGGAAGTTGCCTCCTTTGGCTACGTATTGTACTTTGCCAGAGGTGAGGAACGCTTCATTGATATGAGCCGGCGGGAAATGGAATTCTTTCGGTTCTGCCTTCTCCCCTTCTGCCATGTCAGTTGCCACAGCGCTGAAGTAGGTCTGAGCAGCCACTTTTTCTTCTTCTTCGCCGACGGTTTCAAAGAACATATTGGCTTTGGTGAAAATGGTCTTCGCCACTTTTTCAAGCCGTGCCGCAATGGCTTCTGCGTTCTGGTCATAGGATTTCACCAGGTCCGCCAAGAAATAGTAGTAGCTCATGCCCATCTGTTCCGAGAATTGTCCTGCTTTGGTGAAATAGGACGCCAGGCGGGCCATCATGAGGCTATGACCTCTAGCGAAGGCACCCATGTCCCATTCGGATTTTTCCTGCAGCAAGATTTCTTTCAGACGCTTGGTGTCACCATACTGGGTGTGATTGATGGCATCGCCGATGAGAGAGAGCAGATCCCCTGCTTTGGATGTCAGAGATTTACCCTGAATCATCATGACCGGCAGGTACTTGCTTGCATCGTCGATTTGGCTGTAGTTGGCCACCTGGAAAGCGATGCCGCCGGTGGATGCATTGGACAGGCGCTGCCATTCCATGTAGCTATGATGGGCTGTGTCCATGCTGCCTAAGACGTTGGACAGCAGCACCGCATAGGGAATGTCCTCTTCGGACAGGCCATAGAGCGGGAAGTACATATTGATATAGGAAATACCAGTGGTGTGTACCTGGAAATGGAAATGGGTCACCCCATCGATGGTATCCTTTTCCAACGGTTCTTCTTCGATTTCCCGTTTTAAATCGCTTCTAGAAAGCAGCGGAATGGTTTTCAGCGCTTCTTCAGTTTCCATAGAAGCCTGCCGTTCTTTCAGCGCTTTGGTAGACGCCATGATATCTTCAATCTGTTCATCTGTGAGGCTCATCTTGTAAGAAGCCAACTTTTCAGCGGTTTCGGCATTTTTCTTTTCCGTGAGACCCTTTTCCGCAGCCATGGTAATCAATACCTGGTGCGGATTCTTGATCACATATTTCAAAAGAAGGCTTTCGAAATAGCCCTTGTCAATGCCTTCCCGGAGGGCTTTGATGTCGTCGATGTAGCGG
>CAKQBK010000018.1 GCA_934216155.1 uncultured Dialister sp. | reverse complement strand
CCAGTCACCAGTCACCAGTCACCAGTCACCAGTCACCAGTCACCAGTCACCAGTCAACTGCCAACTGTCAACAGTCACACTAAATCCAATCCCAATTCTCCCTATTTCCTTATAGCAATACAAGAAGAAAAGTGATATACTATATAAAATTATTTTATATCACTTTATATAAGCCATGTTATCCACCATAAAGGGGTAGTTTCAATGAATAATACGGATTGGAAAATCCTGATATATCTTCGAGAAGAACGAAGCATCAACAAAGTTGCTAAGCGGCTTTTCATGACCCAGCCATCGCTGACCTATCGTTTGAGCCAAATGGAAAAAGAAATCGGATGTCCGCTTTTCATCCGTACCAACAAAGGGGTCCATTTCACCGATGCGGGCAATCGCCTGTTTTCCTTCGCGGAAAAAGAACTGCAGCAATACCAGGACATGCGGAACTACGTTACCCATGAACCGAATTCCATTTCTGGCGTTCTTCGTATCGGTGCCAGCCAATCCTTTGCCCAGTCCCACATGCCGGCGATTCTGAAAGGCTTCGTAGACAAATACAACGACATTGAAATCTCCCTTACCACCGATACCAGTGATCGATTGGTGAAATTGGTTAAGAAAGAAGACATCCATCTGGCCATTGTCAGAGGGAATCAGGAATGGCCTGATTCGGATATTCTGTTGGAAGATGCGCCGCTGTACCTGATTTCTGCCAAGAAAATCGACTATGCCACACTGCCGGACCAGCCCTCCATTCGCTACCGCAGCGATCCCACCTTGGATGAACTTAGAAGTCGCTGGTGGAGACAGAACTTCTCCGATGCGCCGCACTTCATGCTTACGGTGTCCGATTGCCTGACTTGCGTAGAAATCGTGAACCAGGGCTTAGGACATTCTCTAATTCCCGCGGACCTGCTTCCGAAATGCTCCCCTGACGTGAATCGGGAGATGATTTACGATCGGCAGAAACGGCCCATTCTTCGCCCCAGTCATCTGGTTTTCAAAGAAGCTATGCTCCAGTCCACGCCAGTTCGGATTTTCGTGGATTACATTAAACAATATTTCAATATCTAATTGTAAAAGCCGCTGAAGGAATGATTTCCATCAGCGGCTTTTGCGTACAAGTATGGGTGACTGGTGACTGCAATGCTGTTAAGTTAAGGATTTGAGTTAACTGGTATGGTTTCGCTAGTGAGGACAGGTTGCTCAAGTTTCTAAGGATTCTCAGGTTGCTCAGGTTCTCCGAATGTGCTGATAGACGCTAGTGTTATTAGCTCATTCGAAAAACGTGAGAAACCTCAGTATCCTGAGAAACCTGAGTAACCTTTGCAGCAGTAGAAATCATCGCATATTTCGCTTAACTTAACAGCATCGCCCGTCACTATATAAGAAGTTAACCATATTTCTCATTGCATAGAGTATGGTAGTAATTGTATAATATTAAATAAGTGTAGGTATTTTACCAAACTACATGTCAATAGAGAATGACGAATAAAGTAAGATTCGATAGGTATTTCAGAAGATGGATTTTCGGCAAAGGAGGATTCTCTTATGAAAATGAAACGTTTCGCTATATGTGCACTGGCAGCAGCCATGATTGGTACCGGTGCTTTTTCTCAAGTTTCTGCATTTAGCCTAGGTAGCGTCTTAGGCGGTGTGGCTAAAGTGGGGGGCATTGGCTTTCTGGTAGATAAGTATGGCGCGTCCATCAATAGTGCCATCAATTCTGTAATGATGAAGGAAGGGGCTGGCACCAATTATGCCACCAAAGTGGTTCCTATTGTCAGCATCGGAAATAAAGGATATATCGGCGCGGCTCAGGTGATTGGTGATGCCGATCAGGTAGAAAAGGTAGAGGCTGTAGGACAACTGGAAGTGAGCTGGAATGATAAATTGTTCCGTATCAAAGGCTTGATTCCAATGAATAGTAAAAATCCGACCAATTTCAGCCGCGTACAAGGTGTCGGCGTATCCGCTGTGATTGATGTACGGGTATGATAGGCTAATCTTTTGTGCAACAAAGCGAATTTTATCGCTATAGGGTTAGGTTGCTTAGGTTTCTCAAGGTTCTCAGGCTGCTAAGGTTACTCGAATGTGCTGCTAAACTGTAGTATTATCAGCCTATTTTAACTACTTGGAAATTTGAAAGACTTGTTTTAATGTAGGAATTTGAAAAGTATTTCCCTAGGGCCTAGCTACTAATCCTTAGTCCCTATTTACACAAGTAAATTATGAGAGGTAATCCATATGAATAAAAAATTATTGGCAGCTGCAGCTGGTGTGGCACTTTTGATGTCTATGCCGGTTATGGCAGACGAAGCGGTCACTTTGTCCGAAAAAATTGACCGGGTAGATGAAATCATTTATGGCAGTGTCCAGTCTGGTTCTTTGATTCAGCGAGTGGACCAGGTAGACAATGTGATTTATGGGGTAGGAAATAGTTCTGCCAGCGGATTGGATAATCGTATCAGCAATCTCTATGTGGATGTGGTCAAGAATGACGATGACACCACACCTTCTATTTCTACAAGAACCAATGCTATGGAGTATTACCTGACCGATGAAGTGCAGACAGAACCTTTGACCACTCGTATCGGCGAATTGGAAACCAAGGTCTACGGCAAGGAAAAGAAAGGGGCTTTGGATACCCGTATGGCTGACTTGGAAAAGGCAGTCTATGGGGATCAGCATTATGAAATGAAGACCGTAGAGCTGCCGGCCAATACGGTATTTAAAATTTCTTTGAACGATGATGTGAACAGCAAGCTCAACCAGGTCGGTGACGTGGTGACATTTACTGTACAGGAAGATGTCATGGTCGGTGATGTGCTGGTCTTGCCCCGTGGTTCCCAGGGGAGCGGTGTGGTGACGAAGGTGAGCCGTCCGAAGAGCTTTGGCCGCAGCGGACAGTTGGATATTTCCTTTGACCAGGTATTCTCTGTGGATGATGAATCCATTCCAACGGTTTTGGGGCCTGAATCGAAAGAAAAATTGAAGATGGAAGCTGCTGCCGTAGGTGCTTCTACCATTGGCGCATTGGCTTTGGGACCCATTGGTCTGGTGGGCGGCATTTTCGTCAAAGGGAAAGATGTGAATTTGCCTGCTGGCAGTGAATTGTATATTCAGACATCCGAAGCAGTCACCACCAAAGGGTTGGTATTGGCGGAAGGTGCGCCAAACGCAGTGATTAGAAAGAGAGTGGTTCGTTCGGCTGCGGTAACAACAGAAGCAGCAGATAACCAGGTGGCAGCTGTTTCTAAAGAGGAAGAAGCGACCGCTGCCAAACCCACTATGGATGAAAATGCAAAAGCAGAATTAGAGTCGGTTCGCGATAAGAATACCAATACCACAGAAGCAACCAATTCTTCCACCAATGAAGAGGAAGCGGCTTCTGTGGTGATCGTGAGAAACGACGATGGTGAACGTGAGAAATAATAGTGACATATGAGTAAAACGCAATGGAAAAAGGCTTTGCTTTGCGCCATTCTGGTAACGAGTTGGGCAGGAAGTGTACAGGCAGCTTCTCTTTCTGAACCAGACGATACGAAACCAGTCTCAAAGATGCGGGAAGAAATTGAAGTTCCGGCCATTGATGAAAACAGTACCAAAATGGTGTTGGTGGGAGATGATGGTGTACTGGCTCCCTCATACGGAGAAAAGACAGGGCAGCAAGACAACAAAAAGGCAAAGTCTAAAAAAGGTAAAGAAAAACAGGATACCAGTATTTCCAAAGAAAATCCGATGGTGATGCATGCAGATAAAATGCGTTACAATGATACCACCGGAGATGTAGATGCCATGGGAAATGTGGACATTCATCATATGATGGATAGTTACCAAACCCAGTATGTGTATGGCAATACCATTTCTCAGAAATATGTCATTCCTGGAGAAGTGAAATGGAACAATCCCACCACTCGGCTCAAGGCGGATCGGGCGGAGTATGATGCTGCCAAGGCGATGGGCAAGTTTGAAAATTTGTCTGGTTGGGAAGAAAATACCTATTACTTCCAGGGGGCTAGCGGTGTGTATGACCGCAATAATAATCATCTGGTTGTGCAGGATGGATATTTTACGACCCGTCATGCCGTAGCTAAAATACCTGACTATCGCATTGAAGCAGAATCTATCGATATCTATCCCAATGATCATTATGTGGCCCATAATGTGAAACTTATGGCGAAGAATACTACGCTGCTTACGCTTTCTACCTATAAGGGATCTTTGAAGAAGAATAATGGTATTAGTCCGTGGACTTTGATTCCACGACCCGTATTTGATAGTGATAATGGCTTTGGGCTCCATAATAGAATTGATGTTCCGCTGGACGATGATATGAATTTGACTGCCTATGCGGAAAATCGCTGGTATACCAAAGCAGGATATAAGCCCGATATTGGCCTTCGCTATACCACGCCCGTAGGAAGTTTGAATTTTCATTATGCAGAAGAAGAAAGTACCACCAATGATGATGGCGGTATTTGGGTAAAGAAACGTCCATCTTTGGAATTCAATTCCAATCATTTCTATCTCTTTGGCTCTCGCTTTTATGTAGGAGTCAATGGAGAAATTGGATATTGGCAGGAGAACCGTAGTAGAGGTAAGGATGTAGAAGGAAATTATAAGGGATTTGATACTTATATTTCTGGTAATCCTTGGAAGCTTGGAAAGTTCTTGAACTTTGGTTGGCGTGCTGGCTATGCAAAGGATTACTATGGTGCTAGAGATAATATCCGTAGAAATGGTTACTATGGCTTGAGTTTATCTGGTCATTATCGGATCTTTTCTAGCTGGATTTCTTATACCGATCGAGACATCAAAGGATATACCCCGTATCGGTATGATAGTTACAGTAGCGAAAAACCTGTCAGTGCAGGGGTGCGCCTACAGGCGACATCTATGGATGCTTTCAGTTTGGCGTGGACGGTGGATACCGTCAATGGTAGACTGCAGCATCGCTACTGGACCTATTATCGTGATTTGCATTCTTTTTATGCATGGATTCGTTATGATGACATTGAAAAAGAAAGCCAGTTTATGTTAATGCCGAAAGATTTTAGGTTCTAAGAATATTGCTTTTTATGATGCTTCTATGGTTGTGTATCGGTGACTGGTAGACTGGTGACTAGGAAATCTCCAGTTACCAGTCACTAGTCACGAGTCACTTTATAACTGTCATTTTCATTTTATGATGCACCAGCAGTGCATGGGGAAACCATACATAGAGGATACGGCTATGGCAGGACGAAAACGCTGGATATGGCTGGGGATTGCCATAGGAGTCATTCTCTTGAGTCTTTGGGGACTTTGGGGTGAAGGGACGGCTTCAAAATTATTGCCGGAGAAGAAGGAAATAAAGAAAAAGACCGTTACCGTATCAGAATCTTCAGAAGAAGAGCCAGAGGCCATGAAAGCGGTGAAACGGTATGATGCCAGCTTGCATGTGAGAAGCAAGCCCATCAAGGATCCGTTTCATGGGGATGCCATTGCCAAGGAAGCAAAAGCGGAGAAAGAGGTCCAAGTTTCTGCTTCTAAGAAACCGACTAAAAAGGCTGCTCGAGCCAGTTCGTCACAGGAACCGGTGAAGAAAAAAGAAACTGCCATGTATCCTAAGCTGCAGGGCATTATGGCTTTTGGAAATAGAAAACGAGCTGTCATTGAATGGAATGGAGAAAGTTATACAGTAGGTGAAGGAGAGCAGGTAGGCCTATGGACTGTTTCTGGAATAGAAAAAAGGACCGTCACATTGACCGGTTCTCCTGGCACGTTGACACTCAGTACTCGCTGATACGAAAAGCGGGTACTGCTTTTTGCTGTCTTTTTTTACTTTATAGCCCCATCGGAGCGGCCGATGTGACAGGAAATGGAAACCAGGAAGCCGTCGTGACTGTTTCTTCTGAAAAAGAAGAGGCAGTGCCGGATACGTTGCAGCTCCATGTGAACCAGGCGCCGGCCGCTGAAGTGCTCCGCGGATTGGCAGAACTGACAGGAAAGAATGTAGTGATTTCCGGTGATATTAAAGAAAAAGTGACGGCCCAATTGGACCATGTCATGCCCGACGAAGCATTCACTGCCATTTTGGCTTCGGCGGGACTGGTAGCCAGACAAGAAGGAAATACATGGATTGTGTTCAGTCCCCATGCAGAAAAGCAGGCAGGAAATACAATCAAAGCCTACCGTCTGTCCTATGGTGTGGCAAAAGAAGTAGCCACAGGACTTAAGACTGTCTTTTCGGATAACCATGTGACTTACCAGAGCGGCGCCAATACGGTGATTGTCAAAGGCACGCCCCAGGAATTGATGCAGGCCGATGCATTGATGAAACTATTGGACCGACCAGAAAAGCAGGTCAAAGTGGAAGCGGAAGTCATTGCTGTCAATAAGTCCTATTCCAAAGAATTGGGCATTGATTGGGATTTCAAAAGTCTCACCGGCAGTGCGGATTACCAGCGGGACAGTTGGAGCGAACAACGCTATGTGATCGATGATGCTGGAAATATCAAGTACGATGATGATGGCAATCCGAAAGTGCGAAATGTGTATCACAATGGATGGTCTGTGAAAGTGCCTGAGGGATATGCGGGTATTTCTTATGGGAAATCCATTGCGGGGCATCCCTATACGTTTTTCTTTCAGTCGAAACTGAATGCCATGGTGACCCAGGGAAAAGCTAAAGTATTGGCCAAGCCGCACGTGGTTACCATGAATGGCAGAAAAGCGGAAATTCTGATAGGCAGTAAAATTCCTGTCATTGTGGAGCATTTGGAAAATGGAGTCAAAACCACCGCTACGGAATATAAAGATGCGGGCATTAAATTGACCTATACGCCCATCATCAGTGAGAACGAAGACATCACTGCCGATGTAAATGCAGAAGTATCCACCCCGTACCTGGTACCGGAAATGAAAGCCTACCGCATCATCACCCGGTCCGCCAATACCATGGTACGCCTCCGTTCTGGAGACATGCTGACCATTGGGGGCCTTATTGATAAAGAAGAAAGCAAAACCTTCCGCAAAGTACCGATTCTAGGAGATATTCCTATCTTAGGAAAACTATTTCAAAGCAAGAATCGCACCCAAGAAGAATCTGAAATTGTGATTGTTATTCGGGCGGAAATATTGAAATAAGTGCGTAATGCGAAGTGCGTAGTGCGTAGTGCGTAATGAAGGTGGCGGCGCAGCAAAATTTTAGAAACGCCGCAAATTTGATATTAAAATGCATAGAAATATGCGTTATCTAGTAAGCTTCGGCGTATTTAGGGGTGTTAGTTGTTTGGCTTCAAATAACTAACAACCAACAACAATCGATAGTTCAATTTCTTTTTATTGAAAATTTTCATTCATATGCAGATACAGAATCTTTCGAATGTAATGATTTGCTTGCGTTTCTTGGCACATTGAGGAACCTGAGAAACCTGAGAACCCTGAGCTACTTGAGAACCTTGAGAAACCTGTAAATGTAAGCGGTATGAAAAATAAAAGAATCAATAGGTAATGGAGAAAAACTATGTCAGTTTTACGAATTAATGGACTGTCGAAATCTTTCGGGATTAAGACGGTATTTGAAAATGTGTCCTTTGATGTGCGAAGTGGAGATCGCATTGGATTGGTGGGGGCCAATGGGGCAGGAAAGACCACCCTTTTGAAGTGCATCATGGGGGCCGAAGAATATGATAAAGGGTCTGTGAAAGCCGATAATGGGGCCATCATCGGTTATCTCAGACAGGATTTCAATTACACCAGTCACACCATTCGGGAAGAAATGGAAGAAGCTTGGAAAGACGTTTTATATTATAAAAATAAAATGGAAGAACTGACCAAAGCGCTTCAGGAAAATAAAGACGATGAAAAACTGGTGGAACAATATGGCCGCACTGAAGAACGATTTGAATTTTTAGGTGGCTATGACTACGAATCGACCACTAGAAAAATTTTGACCGGTTTGGGATTTTCTAAAGAAGATTGGGACCGGGATATTCATTCTTTCTCTGGTGGGCAGAAGGTTCGTATCAATTTGGCCGCTGCTTTTGTGCGGCACCCAGATTTTCTATTGCTTGATGAACCGACCAACCATTTGGACATGGGCATGCTGGAATGGTTAGAAGATTATCTTCGCTCCTACAAGGGCGGCATTTTGATGATTTCTCATGACCGCTATTTCCTAGACGCTGCAGCCACTGGCATCATTGATTTGGAAAATCATCATATTCGCAGCTTCCGCGGTGGGTACACTCGCCACTTAGAGACCAAAACGAACCAGGATAAAGCTTACGAAAAGGCCTACGAAAAACAGCAGGAACATATCAAAGAAACAGAAGAATACATCCGCCGTTACAAAGCAGGCATCAAAGCCAAACAGGCCAGAGGTCGTCAGTCTCAGCTCAACCGGTTGGAACGTTTGGAAAAGCCAGTACACCAGGCTACACTTCGCTTCCACTTCGATCCGCCCCAGGAATGTGCCGAAAAAGTGCTGGATATTTTGCGGGCTGAAGCGTCCTATCCGGGACATATCATTTTCAAAGATTTAAATTTGCATATCAAAAAAGGCGAAGTGGTGGGGCTCATTGGTCCCAATGGGGCAGGAAAAACCACGTTGCTGAAATTGATTACAGGCGATAAGAAACCGGTTACCGGTATCATTCAGCTAGGAAATAACGTAAAAATGGGATATTACTCCCAGGAACAGGAACGACTCCATCCAGAATTGTCTGTTCTCGATGAAGTGCGAGATACATTTAACTTCGGGGAAAAAGAGGCCAGAAATATTCTAGGCATGTTCCTCTTCCGTGGCGATGATGTATTCAAACAGGTAGCCATGCTTTCCGGCGGCGAAAAGGCCCGACTCTCTTTGCTCTGCCTTTTCCTGGAACGACCCAATTTCTTGATATTGGATGAACCGACCAACCATCTGGATATTCCGACCAGAGAAATCATGGAAAGTGCCATCGAAGCCTTCGGCGGCACCTGTCTGGTGGTATCCCATGACCGCTATTTCCTGGACAAAGTGACCACCCGCATCGTAGAAATGGATCAGGGGAAACTGACGGAATACCTGGGCAATTATAGCTACTACAAAGAAAAGAAACAGGACTTGGAAGCCTTTGAAAAAGACCGCCAAGGGGAAACCGCGGAAGATAAGAAGGTAGAAAAAGCCCCTATCGTGGTAGAACGGACCCATCAGCCGAAACAGGAAGTCTCTCAGGCAGACATCGATAAATTGAAACATGTAGAGATGGAAATCGGACGACTGGAAGCCACTTTGAAAATGTACACCGCCCAGATGAGCATGAATCCAGATAACTATGCAGAACTGGCAGCAGAGTACGAAGAAGCCAAACAGAAACTGGATACCCTCTATGAAAAATGGGATGAATTGGCGGAAAAACAATAATTAGTGACTGGTGACTAGTGGACTAGTGACTGGGGATTAGGGATTGGTAGCTAGGGATTAGAAGAAGTTTTTCTAAATCCTTATCTGCTAATCCTTTTTGGTACACAATGATAGGACTTAGTAGTTGTTGTTGGTTGTTAGTTGTTTGTTGTTGGGGCCAAACAACCGACAACTAACAACCAACAACAGTAAGTGCACAGAAATCTGCACAATAGCCCGTATTCCTATGCACCTCCATGACAATATTTCACTGCATATATTCAGTAAATATCGGGCGTATGAATTATCGAGCATTCACTAAATAATAAATGAGGAAAATGGTAAAAATAAAAGAAGCAACCAGCGGTAAAATCGCTAATTGCTTCTTTCAGTTTATGGTGGGCGATAACAGGATCGAACTGCTGACATTCTGCTTGTAAGGCAGACGCTCTCCCAGCTGAGCTAATCGCCCATATGTAACTGACGAGTATTATTATGCACTATTTCACTGAAAATTGCAAGTACTTTTTGTTGTATTTATATATAAAATATGGAGATATTGCAAATTTCGTCGCATTATGGGGTTAAGGTTTATTTTCCGAGTTCATAGTTGACCAATAACGAGTGAAGTAAGTGGCATTGGTTTTAGGTTTAGGGAGCATCCTGTGGATAAATCTTAAATCAATGCCACTTTTAAAACGGTTGGTTGTGCAAGATGAATCAGGAAGGAAAACCTTAAACCCCTCACAACTATTTCTACGCATCCAAGTACATACATTTTGTTATAGTTATTAAATACATAGCGAGTGGATGAATGACTTATTAGCTATACTAAACCTAGTGTTAATTTTTTATATAATCGGAAGAATAGTTCGTCATAGTGTCAGGAAAAAGGTATAATAGAGATGACTGGTGACTGGTAATTAAGAACCCTATGATAGCGGTTTCATACCATTGATTTACAAAGGGAACCGATTCCCACAGAACCTTATGATAGCAGTTTCATACCGATGATTTACAAGTGGAACTGATTCCTACAGAACCTTATGATAGCGGTTTCACACCAATGATTCACAAACGGAACTGACTCTAACAGAACCTTACGATAGCGGTTTCATATCATTGACTTGCAGAGGGAACTGGTTCAAACAGAACCCGCTCTCACAGAACCTTTTAACTAAGGAGAAAAATTATGTCTACCCAATGGATGCATGATAAACGTTTTAAATATATAGCCTGGTTGGTGATTCTCTTTTTAGCCATGGTGGGAATTTATGTGTATACCCATCGAGGCAATGGGGGAAAGAAGCCGGAGGCACTTCGCCCGGCGGTGGAAGTGACCACCATGAAGAAGCAAGACATGATGAAGCGGGTTATTCTTTCCGGGGAGACGGTGCCAAAAGCGTCGGTGGATATTTCTCCTAAGTATGGGGGACGCATTGCGTCTATTTCTGTGGACTTAGGCAGCCGGGTACACCAGGGGGATGTGCTGCTTACCCAGGATACGAAGGATGTTTTGATTTCTATCCAGGAAAATAGTGCCGGAAGTGATCAGGCCGCAGCCGAGGCGGTGGAGAGTCGGTCCAACTATGAAGCAGGAACCATGAAGGCCCAAAGTGATTATGACAATGCACGTACCACCTATGAGCGGTACCAGACATTGTTTGAACAAGGGGCGGTGTCTATGCAGGAGCGGGATGATAAATACCGGGCCATGATGGAAGCCAAGTCGGCGTTGGATAGTTTGACAAATCAGATGGTAGGCGGCAGCCCGGCAGTGATTGCTGCAAAGAATGCCGCAGCGGCGAAGGCGCGGTATACGGTGGATGCATTGGAAGCCCAGGCAGAAGATATGACGCTGGTTTCTCCCATTGATGGAATCATTGGTTATCGTCAGGCCGAAGTGGGCCAGTGGGCTACTTCGGGACAAAAGCTATTGACCGTGGTAGATAATAGCCATTTGTATATGGATTGTGATGTGGCCGAGCAGGATATGACTATTTTGCGAGAAGGCCTGGATGTAGATGTAGACATCGATTCCTTGGGGGATACGGTGGCTGGAAAATTGATTTACATCAGTCCTTCTATTGACGCTTCGACTCGTTCCTATCGAGTGCGTTTGGAATTGGATGCCTCTTCTGGCAAGGTGCGGGGCGGCATGTTTGGGCAGTGCGATGTGACAGCGGTGCAGCGGAAGGATACGCTTTTCTTACCAAAGGCTGCCGTGGTGGATGATAATGGAAAGAAATCTGTGTTTGTGATTACTTCCGATGGAACGGCCAAAAAGGTGGCGGTTCGTCTTGGACTTGCCAATGATGATTTCCTGGAAATCAAGAAGGGACTGTCCGAAGGGGACCAGGTGGCAGTGACCAATATTTCTAAATTGAAAGATGGAATGACCGTGGATGTGATTCATAAGGAGGCGTGAGATGCATCGTTTCAATTTGACACGATACTCTGTCACCCATCCGATCGGCATTTTTATGATTGTACTTTTCTTCGTGGTGCTTGGATTGTACAGTTATTGGCGGATTGGCGTGGAGCTCTATCCGAATATTAACGTGCCTTATGTGGTGGTCAGTGTTCGCTACGATGGGGCCGACGCAGAATCGGTGGAGCAGCAAATTACCAAACCGGTGGAAGATGCATTGTCTTCCGTATCGGATGTGAAGCACATCACGTCGAAGTCGAAGACTGGTCGCAGCCAGGTGACATTGGAACTTAATTTTGATGCCAATGCGGACGCTGCCGCTATCGATGCAGCCCAGAAAGTGAATGCCATTCGTCGAAAGCTCCCTGACGATGCAGACGATCCGGTGGTGGAAAAGCGTGATATGGATGCGGCGCCTATTATCGATTTGGCTATGATGTCTAGTCATCCATTGGATGATATGTATTCTTTAGCGGATAACACGCTGACCAATGAATTTACAAAAGCGGACGGTGTGTCCGATGTGGAACTTCATGGTGGTCGAGATAAGGAAATCGCCATTCGTGTGAATCGAGATAAGCTCGCTCATTATGGTATTTCCATGAGCGACATCGTTAGCACACTGAAGAAGGAAAACAAATTGGCTCCGGCGGGGTCCTCCTATACGGATACCAGGCAGACCCAGATTCGCCTCAGTGCCCAGTATGATACGGTGGAAGACATACGAAAAATTCACCTTACTACACCGGACGGAAGCAGTATTCCTATTACCGCCATTGGCGATGTGGTCAGAAAAGACCAGAAGGTCTCCAGGTTTGCTCGCATCAACGGGCAGGATGCCATCGGTATTTCTATTTATAAAAATAGTAATGCCAACCTAGTATCCACTGCCGATGGGGTGATGCAGGTCTTAGAAGAAATACGACGGGAATATCCGGATTATCAGTTTGTGGTGGTCAATGATTCGGCGGACTACGTTAGAACCGCATTGCACAATACACTGGGGACGTTGATAGAAGGGCTTATCACCACTGGATTGGTGCTGTTCTTCTTCCTAAGAGGCTGGCGCTCCACCGCATCGGTTATCATTGCTATACCGACGTCACTGATTTCCACCTTTTTCGTGATGTATCTGTCAGGATTCACTTTCAATATGATGTCCCTGATGGGGATGACTCTTTGTATTGGCATCCTGGTGGATGATTCCATTGTGGTACTGGAAAATATTCATCGCCATTTATCCAAAGGGGAAGATGCACAGGAAGCGGCCATCAATGGTCGTATGGAAATTGGCATGGCCGCCATTGCTATTACGTTGTGCGACGCGGTGGTCTTTTTGCCTATCGCTTTCATGAATAGCATGACCGGACAATTCTTCAAACAGTTTGGCTTGACCATTGTCTTTGCATCCCTGTTCTCTCTTTTTATTTCCTTTACGCTGACGCCTATGCTGGCATCGAAGTTTTTTAAAAACGGACTGCATGTGCCGGATACCAAACTATGGCGAGCCATAGACCGATTAGAGAAGCACTGGGAAGAAGAGTATAGTGAACTTCTGCACTGGAGCTTTTTCCATGAGAAGAAATTATTCGCCGCAGTAGCCATTGCGTTTTTCCTGACCGTATCTATGGTACCTTTGGGATGGATTGGTACGGAGTACATGCCACGGACCGATGAAAGTGGTTTCAATGTGCAGATTCAGCTGCCCACTGATGCCAGTATCGAACGAACCGATAAGGTGACCACCCAAATAGAAAATTATTTGGCCCAGCTTCCGGAAGCAAAAAATTACATGGCCATGGTGGGTGGTGGCAATGGCGTCAATTCCGGTCGTGTTCGCGTGTCCTTGGTGGATAGGCAGGACCGGGACCGGTCTATTTGGGACATCACCGATGAGATGCGGCAGTGGATTGCCACCCACATCACCGATGGAGATGTGCGAATCAAAGAAGACCAGGCCTCTGTATCAGGCACGTCCGGCGGTGGTCTGGGGCAAGGCGGCGGTGCGTTCCGATTGGAACTTCGCGGCAATGACATGAAAGACCTGATTCGGGCATCTGAAATGGCGCAAGCCATGCTGAAACAGGGAAACTATGGCGTCACCGATGTGAGCTCCACCTACCAGGAAGGGCTGCCAGAAATATCAATCATTCCGAATAGGGAAAAACTCAAATATTACGGCATCACTGTGGGAGAGCTCTATGATACCTTTTCCTCTGCCATTAGCGGTGCTGGGGCTGGGGTACTTCCCAATGATGCATTGAACGATGGCAATGATACAGATATCAATGTGTACTTTGCTGGCGGAGAAAGTTATAAAAGTTCTGACTTGGGAGCCGTACCGATTCAGACCAAGCAGGGCATTGTCCATGTGTCTGATGTGGCACAAATCAAAGATGAAGTGGGACCTATTACCATCAATCGAACTGATAAGCAGCGTTCCATTATTATCGGCGGAAATCCAGGCAGTCGCCCTTTGAGCCAGGTCATTGAAGAAGTGACCCAGGATTTGAACCAACTGGGGCTTCCGAAATCTGTCTCCTTCCGTTTCTCTGGACAGGCCGACAGCATGCGGGAAAGTTTCATTGAACTTTTAAGTGCACTTTTGATGGGTATGCTTTTGGTGTATATGATTCTGTCTGTACTTTATGAATCAGCGAAAACCTCTTTTATCCGCATGTTTTCCCTGCCTTTTGGCTTGATTGGTTCCTTGCTGTTCCTGTTTCTGATGAACGATACCATCAACTTGTATTCCATGATTGGTATCATCGTCATGGATGGTGTGGTGGCGAAAAATGGGACCCTTCTTTTGGACTATACCTTGACTTTGATGCATCAACAGGGCATGAAGGCCAAAGAGGCAGTGGTAGAAGCAGGACGGGCTAGACTTCGCCCAATTCTGATGACCACCTTCACCATGATCGTAGGCATGCTTCCTACCGCATTGGCGATTACGGCTGGTTCAGAAACCAGAAGCTCCATGGCTTGGGTTATTATCGGCGGACTTATCACATCCACCGTATTTACTCTTTTGGTCATTCCGATTATTTTCTTGTTCTTTGAAAAGCACCGTAGGGAGTAGGCGGTTAGCAGTAAGCAGTAAACAGTAAACGGTAAACAGTTAACAGTAAACGGTTAACTGCCAACTGCCAACTGCTAACTGCTAACCTTTTCAGAAAGGATCATTTATGCACATATTTCTAACCAACGACGATGGCTTTGAAGCGCCGGGCATTATAGCTATGGCGAAGAAATTGACCGCTTTGGGACGTGTGACGGTGATTGCACCGAACCAGGGACGCAGTTCTTGCTCCAGCTCTTTATCTCTTCAGACATTTCTTCGGTTGTGGCACAAGGAAAGCTATGGAGAGGGGATTTCTGTACTCTCCTGTAGTGGGACCACCGCAGATTGTTGTAAACTGGCTTTGGAACATTGGCTGAAAGGTGACAAACCGGATCTCATTGTGTCGGGCATCAATAATGGGTACAACACAGGAAGCGATTGTATCTATAGCGGCACCGTGGCTGGCGCATTGGAAGGCATTTTTTATGGTATTCCTTCCATTTCTGTGTCCGCAGAAACAACAAAAGAGGAAGAGTTCCTCGATGTGGCGTCCACTTTTGCATTGGATGTGATTCAAACCTATTTTGTGGAAAAGAAATACCAGGGAATTCTCAATCTGAATATGCCCAAACCGGCGGACCACCTATCTTGGGAACATCTCAAAGTAGTGAAATTGGGACTCCAGCGGTATGATAATGCCATCAAAGAAATGCGCGATCCATCGGGGCACTTAGGATTCTGGCTTTCCGGGAAAGCCCTTCCCAATGATGACCCAGCGACCGATGTGTACTGGGCCCATCAGGGATATCCCACATTGACGCCGCTCATGTGGAATCAAACAGACACTAGCGGTTTGGTGGTTGTAGCGGACATTGCAAAGAATAGTGAGGAGTTAGGAGTGAGGAGTTAGGAGTGGTGGTGGCAGCGCAACAATTTATAAAGCGCCGCATTTTTAATCTAAAAAGAGCTCGGAAGATACTAGTCAATTTCTTCCAAGCTCTTTTCTTTTTTTAAAAAGAGGTATTGGGGCGCTTCCAAATTTTGTGCGCCCCTTCATTCACTCCTAATTCCTAATTCCTAATTCCTCACTGCTCTTGACAAGGGACCCCAGGGGGGTATAGTATATTGGCGTGAGAGAAAGAAGTTGGCAGTTAACGGTTAGCAGTTGGCAGTAGTCTTAGATAGCGTATTCAACTCATTCAAGAAACCTGAGAAACTTGAGCAACTTTAGAATCCTGAGCAACCTATTTCTGTAAAAGGAGAAGATGACATGTCTGAAATAAAAGAAATCAAAGAGGAATGTTCCTGCTGTCGTCACACGGAGCGGACGGAACGGGAACGAAAAAATTTGATGACCCGGTTGAAAACCATGGAGGGGCAGATCCGAGGCATTGAAAAAATGGTAGAAAGCGATGCCTATTGTCCCGACATCGTAATGCAAGTATCTGCGGTGTCCAATGCATTAAACAGTTTCAATAAATTGCTCTTGGCAGCGCACATCAAAGGCTGCGTAGCAGAGGATATTCGGGAGGGGAAAGAGGACAAGGTGGATGAACTCTGCAGTATGTTGCAGAAATTAATGAAATGAGTGACTGGTAGACTCGTGACTAGTGACTGGGAAAGTGAGTACCTGGGGATCAGTGGCTAGGGATTAGGAAAAGCGTAGTATAATCAGCATTTTCCTATGGAGATAAATGCTATTAAGTTAAGTAAAATACGCAATGCTTTCTTCTTTGAAAAAGGTTCTAAGGGTTCTAAGGGTTCTAAGGGTACTAAAGGTTCTAAAAGGGACCCAAATGAGATGATAATGCTATCGAGTATTAGCACATTCGAGAAACGTGAGCAACCTTAGCAACCTTAGCAACTTGAGAAACTTAAGTAACCTATTAAATCTAATGGAATTATACCTGTTAACACAAATCCTTAACTTAACATCATTGCCCAGTCACTAGTCACCAGTCACGAGTCACCAAAATGAAAGAGGTGAAGTAATGACAAAAAAACAATACATCGTGACCGGTATGACTTGCGCCGCTTGTCAGGCCCATGTGGAGAAGGCTGCTTCTGCCGTACCGGGAGCAGAGAAGGTGGCGGTGTCGCTTTTGACAAATTCTATGACCGTAGAAGGCAGTGCGTCGCCGCAGGCCATTATTTCTGCGGTGGAAGCCGCTGGTTATGGAGCCAAGCCTATGGGAAACAGTGCCCAAGGGGCAGCCAGTGATTTGATTTCTCAGGAAGAGGAAGCGCTGCAGGATCATGAAACGCCGAAACTGAAAAAGCGGCTCGTCACATCCTTGATATTTCTTGTGGTGCTTATGTATATCACCATGGGACACAATATGCTTGATTGGCCGGTACCGTCCTTCTTAGCTCACAATCATTTGGGACTGGCATTGACACAGATGATACTGGCTGCCTTAGTAATGCTGGTGAACCGGGCATTCTTTATTTCTGGGTACCGCTCTTTCCGTCATGGAGCGCCCAATATGGATGTGCTGGTGGCTTTGGGCTCTGGCGTATCTTTTGGTTGGTCCTTGTATGTGTTCTACAAAATGACCTGGCTCATCACCAACGGCGTGTCTAATATGAACATCATGAGTCTCTATCATGACCAGCTCTATTTTGAATCGGCTGCCATGATACCTGCGCTGATTACGGTGGGAAAACTATTGGAATCGATTTCCAAAGGGCGTACCACCGATGCTTTGAAGCAGCTCATGAAAATGGCACCGAAAACGGCCACTTTGGAACGAGATGGCAACCTTGTGACAGTGGATATCAAAGAAGTACAAGTGGGAGATGTTTTTGTGGTCAAACCGGGAGAATCCATTCCGGTCGATGGGGTGCTTCTATCTGGAAATAGTGCTATCGATGAGTCTACTTTGACCGGCGAATCGGTACCGGTAGAAAAAGGCCCCGGGGATTCTGTTAGTGCGGCCACCATCAATACCAATGGCTATCTTCGTGCCAAGGCCAGTCGCGTAGGGGAGGATACCACATTTTCACAAATCATTCGCATGGTCAGTGAAGCGGCAGCCACGAAAGCACCTATTGCCCGCTTGGCTGATCGGGTATCCGCTGTCTTTGTTCCGGCGGTGGTTGTGCTGTCTGTGTTGGTTTTTCTGGTGCATCTTTTCTTAGGAAGCGGGGTAGCCACTTCGTTGGAATTTGCCATTTGCGTGTTGGTGGTGTCCTGTCCCTGTGCTTTGGGATTGGCTACACCGGTAGCTATTATGGTGAGCAATGGCATGGGCGCACGGAAGGGAATCCTTTTCAAGACCAGTGAGGCCATGGAAATGGCAGGAAAAATTCAGATTGCTGCGTTAGATAAGACCGGAACCATTACGGAAGGAAAGCCGAAAGTGACTGATATTCTTCCGGCTCCGGGGCTTTCAGAAAAAGAACTTCTGGAAGCTGCATACAGCTTGGAAACATTGTCGGAGCATCCATTGGCTAAAGCCATTGCGGAAGAAGGAACCAAACGAAATCTGGAAGCCCTGGAATTGACCCAGTGGAATGCATTACCTGGGAAGGGGCTCACCGGCAAGCTGGGAAATACCACTTTGTACGGTGGTTCAATGGATTATATTTCTACTTTGGTGTCGGTCAAAGAAATGGAAGAAACAGCTGCCCGCTTGGCAGATGAAGGAAAAACGCCTCTGCTTTTTGCTAAAGAAAATCAACTGTTGGGCTGCATTGCCGTGGCCGATGTGATTCGAGAAGATTCCGCAGAAGCTATTCGACAGATGCATCGCATGGGCATCGAAGTGGTGATGCTCACTGGGGACAATGAAAAGACCGCCCAGGCCATAGGTAAGAAAGCAGGCGTGGACCATATCTTCGCTGGGGTATTGCCCAATGGCAAAGAAGCGGTGATCCGAGAATTACAGGAACGGGGCAAAGTTCTCATGGTGGGCGATGGCATCAATGATGCACCGGCACTGACACGAGCAGACATTGGTATGGCCATTGGAGCTGGCACCGATGTGGCCATCGATTCGGCAGATATTGTGCTGATGAATTCTAAACTGACCGATGCAGCAGCAGCGATTCGCTTGTCTCGGCAGGCCGTAAGAAATATCCATGAAAACCTTTTCTGGGCATTTGCTTACAATGTACTTCTCATTCCGGTGGCCGCTGGGTTGTATCCAGGAATCTCCATGAATCCCATGTGGGGTGCTGCCGCCATGTCCCTTTCTAGTGTGACTGTATGTCTCAATGCACTTCGGCTCAATCTGTTCTCTATATATAATACGAAAAAGGATAAGCCTATGAAGCATAGAGCACGGCCTATGGTAGAAAAGAAAAAAGAAAATACACCAATAAAAGAAACCCATGAAATGACCATCTTGGTGAAAGGCATGATGTGTGAGCGCTGTGAAGCCCACGTGAAAAAAGCCCTGGAATCCATTCCGGACATTGAAAAAGTCGTAGCCGATCATACCACCGGTGAGGTCAAGGTAAATTACAGCTCACAACCTGCAGAAGCTGCCATGAAAAAAGCACTGGCTGAGGCAGATTATGAATATATTTCTATGATTCCAAAGGAGGAAACAACCATGAAAGAAACAGTTAAAATTGAAGGTATGATGTGTGGTCATTGTGAAGCCGCTGTAAAGAAAGCACTGGAAGCTCTTGCAGGGGTAGAAAAAGCAGAAGTATCTCACGAAACAGGTACCGCTGTGCTGACCCTTTCCGGCGAAGTATCCGACGCTGCTATCAAGAAAGCGGTAGAAGATAAAGATTATACCTTTGTAGGAATTGAGAAATAAGGTTTGTGATTTTATAGTTGGTACATCATTGAGAATATAGGATGGGAGAAAAGGGGATTATTCTACAGATTCCTGTTTTCTAACATGATAAAAAATCCCGCTTGGCTAAGGGGTATAAAAGGGTATGACTAAGATCATATGTCCATACCCTTTTATAACCTTTATAACCTCTGACCAAGCGGGATTTTTTATATGTTGGATTATAGAAATCAGCAGGATAATACCCTTTTAAAATATTCATATAAATAAAAAAAGACGGAAACCATAATCAGGTTTCCGTCTTTTCATCTTGGTGCCGGAGGTGGGACTTGAACCCACACGATATTGCTATCGGCAGATTTTGAGTCTGCTGCGTCTGCCATTCCGCCACTCCGGCATATCGACGAAATGTATTGTATCATACTTAGTTGGAAAATGCAAGAGGATTTTGGTGACTAGTGACTGGTGACTGGAATATAGTAGCTAGGGATTAGGCACTAGGGATTAGGGGTTAATAGTAATGGGCGAGTGAAACATAGTTGGTTTACTGAAGGGATAATAAAGGTTCTCCTGCTCTTAGAAATTGATGAATATCTAAGAGCAGGAGAACCTTGAGAACCTTGAGAACCTTGAGTAACCTGAGTAACCTGAGTAACCTGAGTAACCTGAGTAACCTGAGTAACCTGAGTAACCTGAGTAACCTGAGTAACCTATTTCCTCAGTCCAAATGGAAGCGATAGCCGGAGCCCCAGACGGTTTCAATTCTTTCATAGGGGTGGCCGCAGACGTTTTTCAGTTTGTCACGGAGACGGTTGATGTGAACGGTAACGGTGGCTGGTTCGCCAATGGGATCGAAGCTCCAAATTTTTTCAAAGAGCTGTTCTTTGGAGAATACTTCATTGGGGTGCTGTACCAGAAAATAGAGCAGGTCAAATTCTTTGCCAGTCAAAGTGACATCTTTGCCGCCCAAAAGAACCTGACGGGCTTTCGGGCGGATGGTGATATCTGCTACGGTGATGCCCCGTTCTGTCTGTGGATGGATGGTGTCTTTGTTGAGCAGGCGGTTGTGGGTAGCCAACTGGGCACGGAGATGGGCCATCAGTACTGTACCGCGGAATGGCTTCACGATATAGTCATCGGCGCCGAGTCCCAATCCTCTGACGATATCTGCATCTTCGGTGCGAGCGGTGGCAAAAATAATCGGCACGTCAGTGCGTTCTCTCATTTTGCGGCATAGAGAAAATCCATCTTCGCCGGGAAGCATTACATCAAGAATGATGGCATCGATATGGACTTCGTCCATAATTTTCAGTGCATCTTCCCCGTTGTCAGCGACATAGGGTTTGTATCCGGAACCTTCCAGAAAGTCCCTTTCCATGTCAGCAATTTTTGGTTCGTCTTCTACTACAAGTACGTTTGTCATTTTAAATAGTACTCCCTTCTGCTAATGGAATTTCAAAAATTAATTTCAGCCCATTTTCATTTTCCGCCCGATAGCGGCCTTTGTGAGCAGTGATAATTTCTGCTACAATGGCAAGCCCCAGCCCACTGCCGTTGCTAGTCTTGCTTCGTGCTTCATCGGTTCTATAGAATGCTTCAAAAATATGAGACAGCTTTTCTGTCGGAACGCCAGGTCCATCATCTTGGTAAATGAATTCCGCCATGGTTCCTTTCTTTTTCAAAGAAATTAAAACGTCAGAAGTATCCTTACTTCTGTATTTTATCGTATTTGCAAGCAAATTGAAAATAATTCTTTGAAATTCTTTTTCATCCAGCATGGCGATCAAGGAATCATCGGTGTCAAAATGCACATTGACTTGGCGAGATAGGAGGTAATCCTTGTCTTCATCAATGAAAGTATGAATGACTTCACTGAAATTGATCGGATGTGGATGGCAGATGATGCGGCTGGTGGAAAGTTTGTTGTACAACGACAGCTCATCAATCAGCTTGGATAAATCATCGGCACAGGTAGAAATAGAATTTAAATATTGGGTACGCTTTTCTTCTGTTTTTCCTAGCCCCAATTGCAACGCTTCTGTATATCCCATGATGGCAGTCAGTGGTGTGCGCAGGTCATGGGCAATACCGGAAAATAGAATCTTTCGGCTTGTATTCGCATGGGCTCGCTCAGCAATGGTATTTCTGAGATAGGTCTGCATGGTCCGGAAGGAATCGCAAACTTGGCCTAACTCATCATTGCTATAATGATCCACCACGATGTTGTAATTGCCATATTGAATGGCCCGGGCCGCCATGGACATTTGTTGCAAAGGCAGAATGACTTGCTTTCGCTCTCGATTGTGCAGTTCATAATTGAGACGGGCACTTAAGAAAATGACCACAAGCACTGCTGCAATGAAGAAATAATAGACCACGGGATCTAAAGGATCTCGCTGATTCATATCATAAATGAGTAAGATAGCGATGAGTATCAACGCGGAAAAAACAGGTAAAGTAATAAATGTCAATGAATCCGATAAGACCTGATTGTGCAAGCTGCTTTTGGCAGGCTTTTTTTCTACCACAGAAATATAGGGCTCACTTTCATTGACCATGGAAACACCTCCTTTAAAATCAGTGAGAAGTTAGAAGTGAGGAGTGAGAAGTGGTGGTGGCGGCGCATCAAATTTGGAAGCGCCGCATTATAATGTGTTGGTGATAGGGATTAGGGGGAGAAGCGGCATTTGCACTAGCGGTTACCCTCTTTCTCTGAAAGGGGGGCAGGGGGGATAGCTTGCACTAGCGTTATAGATAATATGAGTCATAGCGATATAGGCGTCCAGCGAAGGCGGCTTGTTCAACAACTCTTCTTCATCGGCCTATCCTCGGCTCGCAAGCGAGCCTGCCCCTTCCTGAGGAAGGGGCTCTTTCATGTTTTTCTAGCGTCGTCAGCTTATTCGGCGAACCTGAGAAACTTGAGCAACCTGAGAAACGTGTAATTGCTAGCCATTTTCATTTATTGTGATGCACTGGCGGTAGAGACTACAATGTAATATCCAATTCCACCGGGCAATGGTCACTGCCGAGTATTTCTGGATGGATGGAAGCGTCTTGGATGTGTTTTTGCAAATCATTAGACACGATGAAGTAGTCGATTCTCCATCCGATATTTCTTTCTCTGGATTTAGCGAAATAGCTCCACCAGGAATAAGCCTCTTTTTTATCTGGATAGAGGAAACGGAAGCTATCTGTGAAACCGGCTGACAGAAGGTCTGTCATTTTCCCTCGTTCTTCATCACTGAATCCAGCATTTTTATGATTCGATGCCGGATTGGCCAGATCGATTTCCTGATGGGCCACATTGAGGTCGCCGCAGAGAATGACCGGCTTTTCGCTGGATAATTTTTTTAGGTATTCTAGCATTTCTGTTTCCCAGGCCATGCGATAGTCCAAACGGGCTAAGCCTCTTTGGCTATTTGGAGTATAGCAGGTAATAAGGTAATGACTACCAAAGTCTGCCGTGATGAGCCGGCCTTCCTGGTCATGTTCCTCTATGCCAAGACCGTAGGTAACAGAAAGCGGTTCTTTCTTCGTGAAGAGGGCCGTGCCGCTATAGCCTTTCTTGACTGCACTGTTCCAATACTGGTGGTAACCAGGCAGGTCCAGCTCGATCTGGTGGGGTTGTAACTTCGTTTCCTGGAGACAGAAACAATCCGCATCTAAGGATTGAAAGGCGTCCATAAAACCTTTTTTCAAGCAGGCTCGGAGGCCATTGACGTTCCAGGAAATATACTTTAACTGTGGCATACAATCTCCTTTAAATAAACTAGAACATACTATATTCCAGTATGTTCATCATTATACACTTTTATAAAAATAATTCAATAATATAGTAAACATATTACGAGATAAGTGCAAAAGTATAAAATGGTTGGTGACTGGTGACTAGGGACTGGTGACTGGTGGCTAGGAATGGCATTTGCACTAGCGGATACCCCCTTTCGCTGAAAGGGGGGGCAGGGGGGATAGCTTGCACTAGCGATATGCATTGTGATGAGACTACCAAGGTATTGGCGTTCTGCAAAGACGGCTAGACTTACATCTTTTCTTCGTCGGCCTATCCCCGGCTCGCAAGCGAGCCTGCCCCTTCCTGAGGAAGGGGCTTTTTGAAGTATTGGCTCTGCAAAAAATCGTGAGATTTTCAATGGAACCTTGAGAACCCTATACTTACTAGCGAAATCATACCCATTAAAGCAAATTCTTAGCTTAATAGCATTGTTCGACGGGTGAGACGAGATCCTAGAGCTAATTGTGATAGCGGCACATATTTCCTAATCCCTAGGGCCTAGCTGCTAATCCCTAGTCATCAGTCACTCCTAATCATAATTTATAAATCCTTTTTCAACGATAGAATTTTTATATGCTATAATTATATAACACCATTGTTAATTGGTATAATACATATTTTGATAACAATCAGGGAGGATATGGGCATGAAGAAAATCGTTATCACCGTTATTGGGGCTGACCGAGTTGGCATTGTAGCCGGTGTGGCAAAGCTCTTGGAAAAAGAAAATATTAACATTCTTGATATTTCTCAGACCATTCTGGATGGTATCTTTGACATGGTCTTGATTTGTGATATGGAAAAAGCCAATGGCTCTCTGAAACAGATTCAGGATGAAATGGGACAGCTGGGAAAAGAACTGGGCGTAGACGTCAGAGCTCAGCTGGCAGATATTTTCTATGCTATGCATAGAATCTAATGTAGCGATAGTATCGCTAGCGATAATTGAAATGAATCGATAGATAGAAGTTAGGAATGAGGAATTAGGAGTGAGGAGTGGTGGAAGGGGCGCATCAAATTTATATAGCGCCCCAATACCCAATTTTATATATGTATCAGTCTCATGTTTTCTGTGAAGCAATGTATGAAAAGGTTATTATTCTGCTGGCTGCTATGTCTCACATAGAACAAAAATCGTGAGAGTTAGGGTTACAAAGGTTATGAAAGGGTTATGCAAGAATGGGTATCTTCATAATCTTCATGACCTTGTCATTTACCATAGCTGGACATATTTTTCAAAAGAAATTGGCAGAATTATACCCTTTCCTTATATTGTTTTTCAAGAAATATGATGCTAGCTATTTTCTGCTTTCGGCGAGCTATATAAAAAGAAATTTTGATTAATGGTATGAATGGGTATAAGAGCAATGCGAGGGCTCGCCGCCACCACTCCTCACTCCTAATTCCTCATTCCTAACTATGGTGCTATTCTAAACAACGATTTGGAGTAGAACGAATTTAGTACGAATAAGGAGTAAATATGCTTGATATAGAAGATATTCTGGCCACGGAGCGTATGTTTGACCAGAACAAACTGGATGTGCGTACCATCACCATGGGCATTTCTCTTTTGGGATGTGTGTCCGATGATGAAAAAACACTTTGCACCAAAATTTATGATACCATTTGTCAGAAAGCGGAACATCTGACAGAAGTCAGCCATGATATTTCTAGAGAATATGGGGTACCGATCATCAATCGCCGTATTTCTGTGACCCCGATTTCTCTTGTGACTGGCGGCCTTTCTACGTCCAACTTTGTACCCATCGCAGAAACTTTACAGAAGGCGGCTGATGCGGTAGGCGTAGATATCCTGGGGGGATTCTCTGCGCTGGTGGATCGCGGCATGTCTACTGCGGACAAGAAACTGATTGCTTCTATTCCGGAAGCATTGGCTGCTACTAAGAGCATTTGCAGTTCCGTAGCAGTAGGTTCCACCAAAGCGGGCATCAATATGGATGCAGTGAAGCTCATGGGGGAAACGGTAAAGAAAACCGCAGAACTCACAAAAGACCAGGATGCCTATGGTTGCACTAAATTGGTGGAATTTTGCAATGCCGTAGAAGACAATCCATTCATGGCTGGTGCTTTCCATGGGGTGACCCAGGGAGATACGGCCATTCATGTCGGCGTATCTGGTCCAGGGGTTGTGAAGAGAGCTTTGGAAGACGTGAAAGGTGCTCCTTTTGAAGTGGTTGCTAAGACCATTAAGAACACAGCGTTTATGATTACCCGTCTAGGACAGTTGGTGGCAGAAGCAGCTTCCGAAAGATTGCATGCACCGTTTGGCATTGTAGATTTGTCTCTGGCACCGACTTCCGCTGTAGGCGATAGCGTTGCTCAGGTTTTGGAAGAAATGGGACTGGAAAGCTGCGGCGGTCCAGGAACCACAGCGGCTTTGGCCCTTTTAAATGATGCGGTCAAGAAAGGCGGCCTCATGGCGTCCTCTAGCGTAGGGGGGCTTTCCGGTGCTTTCATTCCCGTCAGTGAAGATTTGGGCATGATTCAAGCCGTGCAGAAAGGTAGCCTGTGCTTGGAAAAATTGGAAGCCATGACTTGCGTTTGCTCTGTAGGTCTCGACATGATTGCTGTACCAGGGGATACCACAGCTTCTACGCTGTCGGCTATTCTGGCTGATGAAGCCGCTATCGGCATGATCAATAACAAGACCACAGCTACCCGTCTCATTCCCGTACCGGGAAAGAAACCGGGCGATATGGTTCAATTCGGCGGCCTCATGGGCTATGCGCCAGTGATGGATATCAGCAAATTCAAAGCTGATGAATTTATAGCCAGAGGCGGAAAGATTCCTGCACCGTTGCGGAGTCTCACTAACTGATGTTATTGCGCTTATGATTCGCTGAAAAAGTGCGTAATGAGTAGTGCGGAGTGCGTAGTGGTGGAAGGGGCGCACAATTCATAAAGCGCCCCAATACCCCTTTTATATACAGCAATGTTCTACTTTTTTGAATAGTAATACAAAAAGATACCGCTATCATCAAGTTATAAAGGGTTATTGTGTGATGATAATAACCTTTTATAACCTTGGTGGTAGCGGTATTTTTTATTTCTGCGAATCGAGTGTGTAGCGTAATTCATATGACTATTGCTTATCAAGAAATAGTGCATACATGGACGAATAAACAGTGCACAGGTTTATACGGGGGTGGGCAAATATCCTTACATCTATTTTGTGTTTTTATAAAAAAGGGGATTGGGGCGCTTCCAAATTTTGTGCGCCCCTTCCACCACTCCTAACTCCTAACTCCTAACTGTTTACGTAAATGATGATATAGACCAAAGCAGATGACCGTAGAAAGCAACGATCCCAGCGGCGACGCCCAGCCCATGGGATAGAGGGTGGTGGGGAAGAGGATGGATGCTACATAGGTGAGGGGAATGCGGACGGTACAGGTGGAGACCATGTTGTGAAAGAAGGAATACATGGATTTCTTGTAAGCACTGAAATAGCCGCTGTAGCAGAATTGGAATCCCGCAAACAGCACATCCCACACATAGGAGCGGAAATATTCTCCGCCTAAGCGAATGACTTCTGCTTCTTTAGGAACGAAAAGTGAAACCACCCATTCGGCGTTCCAATGTACAAAGGTGATACAGAAGAAACCAAAAACGGTGCAGACTATCATAGCGTAGTACATGCCCCGGCGGCCTCGCTGGTGAAGATTGACACCTGCATTTTGTGCAGCCGTAGCAGCCACCGTAGAAAGCATGGCAGAGGGAACCAGGAAGAGGAAACCAATGACTTTTTCCACAATGCCCACTGCTGCTGCCACTTCGACGCCTCGGCTATTAGCAATGATAGTGATGATTAGGAAAGAAATCTGAATCAGTCCATCTTGGAGACAAATGGGAAGACCGATATGAAGCAGTTCCTGCAAGCGATACCAATCAGGAGCGATATCTTTGAGAGAAAGAGAAAATCCCAAGGGGGTACGATAGAGGTAGAGACTTGCCAGTAAGACAGAAATGGCTTCAGAAAGTACCGTAGCTACCGCGGCACCGGCGGCGCCCATCTCGTAGGGACCGATTAAGATGTAATCCAATACGATATTGACCAGTCCGGCACAGGCCACAAAGTACATAGGGTGTTTCGTATCCCCTAACCCACGAAATATGCCGGCGATCACATTGTAGGCCACAATGAAAGGGAGACCGGAGAAACAAATCAGGAGATATGTCCGGGTATCCATGACGGCTTCTATGGGTGTGGAAAGAATCGATAGGATGCCATCGGTAGCATAAAGAAGAATGGCAGTGGCAATGATGGCTAAAAAAGAAAAAAGACAAATCGTATTTCCTATGTAAAGAGAAATATCTTTCATCCTTTTCGCGCCTAAGGCATGACCAATAGAAATGGTACTGCCCATGGCCAGTCCTACAATCATGACAGTCAACATGTGCATTACTTGGCTTCCGATGGAAACAGCCGTGACAGGCACTGCGTCATTGAAACAGCCGGTGATGAACAAATCGGCCATGCCGTAGAAAGTTTGTAAAAAGCAGGCCATGAGATAGGGAATGGCAAAGGCCATCATTTTTTGAAATAAAGGTCCTTGGGTGAGATTGGTTTGGGTCATTGTGATACGTTCCTTTGGATTATTGGTGACTGGTGACTAGTGACTGGAGCAAGGCGGTTAAGTGAAGCAGAATGTGGGATGGTTTCTTTTGAGACAAAGGTTCTAAGGGTTCTCAAGGTTCTGAGGGTTCTCAGGTTTCTCGAATGTGCTGATGGACGCTGGCGTTATTATCTCATTATTGGGCCCTTAGAACCTTAAGAACCTTTTTCACGAAAGGAATCATTGCATAAGTAGGTTATTTTTTAAATCATATCATGGTAGAAAAAGCAATAAAAAAGAAAAAAAGTGCTGCTATCAGCACTTTTTTTCATGGATGAATTGAAGAAGTATCCTAAAGGTGGGGGATATGTGCGTTGGGTCATAGGAAAGAAGAATGGATTCGTCAAAAATAGTGGGAAGGGGATGGACCGACAGGTCATCGTAGGTATTTTCTGAAGAAAGAGGCAGAATTGCGAAACATTGAGACAGGCTGATCCGAAGGAGTTGTTCTGCTAAGGTGTGACAGGTCAGGACATTTGTGAATGTGTTACCAAAGCATTGCTGGAATCGATTTTTACACTGGTTGTGATAGAGGGGATTTTCTGTTTTGGTAATGAGGGGCATGTGGGACAGAATGGCAGGAATGGTTTGGTAGGTGGACCATAACGATTTGGAGCAAACGAAAGATTGGCTGAATGGGAAGAGTTCTACCTGTTTCATTTCCTCAGAAGTGGAAATGGCATCGGGGGAAATCAAGCCGTCGATTTGGTGGCGACATAAGTCCTCTTGCAATTCTTTTTCTTGGTTGAAGCTGAAGTAAAGTGGAATTTTCGGATAGGCTTTCTGGAAATCTTTCAATAGGGGAACTTCCACGTATTCTTGCAACGCCATGCCCAGATGGATTTCCTGTGTGGGATGGAGAGTGTGAAGGAGATTCTCATAGTCTGTTGCAATGGCGGCTATTCCTTTATAGAAGGTGCGTCCTTCTGGGGTTAATGTGGCTTCTCGGTGGTCTCTGATAAATAGAGGAACGCCCACTTCTTTTTCCAGGGAAGCGATGTACTTGCTCATGGTGGTTTGGGCGATATGACACGCTGCGGCAGCGCGGGTGAAATTTTCCATTTCTGCCGCTTTTAGAAAGTAAGAAATTTTAGAAAGATCCATAATATAACTCCCGGTAGTGATTTTTTGTATTATATCATAGGAAATGTGCCGAATGGGATCTATATTGTGGTTGCTCGGTAATTCAAATTTAAATTGGATTAGTGAATGTTGTTGGTTGTTCGTTATCAGTTTGCAGTTTGCAGTTGGCGGTTGACAGCAAACTGCAAACTGTCAACTGATAACTGATAACCACCAACTGCCAACCTGTAATTTTCTATGGCAAAAAATGATTCGTCTGTGATAGAATGATATAGTTATCATGTCTTATATATGTTATATAAAATAGTGACTGCTCAATCATTTATATACACAAAACATTCCTATTCTTGGTTTTGGGGTTACTTTCCGAGTTCATTAATTAGAAATAACAAGTTATGAAAGTGTCATTGGTTTAAGGTTTTCCTGCAGAAATACAAACTTTAAACCTTAAACCCTAAACCATGAAGATACGTAAGTTTTGCTAAAAATGAGTTAATGAGCATCCGCTAGAATAGGTGCAAATTGTGAAAAATAAGAATCAAAACAACGTAAACGTAGAACCGGTGCATACCGATAGTCCTGGTCATTGGAAAACTTGGTGGGCTGTTGCCACCTTGGTTCCTTTTGGATTAGCCTTTTTCTTATCCTGGTATTTTGGAGCCCCTGGTGGCTATGAATTGTTCTCCCAGGTGAAGGTATTCCTGCTGTTTTTACAGGTGGGATTTGTGACGGCTTATTTCATTCGTCACCATTTGCCGCGGGCGGCGGTGCATTTGTGGCTCACCATTGCTTGTTTGTGGGGATTGTCTCTGATTGTTCCTTATTTATCGACCCAGACCGATGTGGTGCTGGATATGTCAGATATTACTGGGGAATTGTCCACACCGCTGTATCTCTTTATTTCCTGTCTATCGGCGGCGTGGATTTTGCCCGGCAAGTGGCGTATGATCGCCCGCATTGCCTGTGTGGTGCTGATGCTTCTCTATGTGGGTATCCAGTTCACTTATGTGGGATATTATTTCATCACCCATTCTTTGATTTCTATCAATATGCTGCTGGCGTTGGCACAGACCAATATGGCGGAAACCATGGAGTATATTGAGGTCAATATTCCTTACGCAGAACTGATTGCCGGTGCCGTGGCTCTTGCTATTTTGGCTTGGTTGGTATTCCATACCAGTCGATTCAGTTTCAATCGTGTGGCTCCCGTGTCGCGAAAGACTTGGTTCGCCATGGCGATTCTATTTCTGGTAAATATCGGCCTGTGCTGTCTTTCTATTGGTGCCACCCGTTTGGCCCACGTGTATTATGAAACCTATGAAACGCTCCACAGCTTTTCTGATTTCCAGAAAATGGTGGAAAAGCGTCGCCATATGCGGATAGGGGATAGAAATTTGGTGGCCCAGCTCAAGAATGCCCCCGATGGGATGTATGTGCTGGTCATCGGAGAATCTTTGAACCGCGACCATATGGGCGTCTATGGATACCATAGAGATACCACGCCATTCCAGTCGGAAGCAGTTACAGATCCCCATTATGTTTTTTTCAATCATGCCTATTCCTGCTATACCCAGACTGTGCAGGTTCTGACAGAAGCCTTGACGGAAAAGAACCAGTACAATGATATGGAACTGGTGGATGCTTACTCGATTATTGACTTGGCGCGTCAGGCCGGTTTCAGAACCACCTGGATTTCCAATCAGTCTCGTTTCGGTGTATGGGATACCCCGATTGGGGCCATCGGCAGCGCTTGCGATGACCAGTACTGGGTAAACCAATATGTAGGAACCGATGTGATTACCAAAGATTTCGACACTGCGTTGGCACCGTATATTAAAAAAGTGGATCCCACCAATCGTCGTCAGCTGGTGGTGATTCATCTCATGGGCAGCCATGTAAGCTATTGGGATCGGTACCCCAGCGAATTCTATCATTGGCCGCAAGATGCCACCAAAGACCGTAGCACTGCGGACGTGATGAATGATGAATATGACAATTCGGTTCGCTTCAACGATTACGTGATGGCAAGCATCATGAACGAAGCCACCAACTATCTCCATGCCGATGGGGTACTGTATTTCTCTGACCATGGGGAACAGGTCACCGAGCGTCCAGGGCACAATGCGGACCAGTTTGATTACACCATGGTTCATATTCCTTTCTGGATTTATACCTCTGACCGGTACCAGCGGATGCATCCCGATGTGTATCGCACCATGGTGGAACGGAGACATATGCCGTTTTCCAACGATATGCTCTATGACACCTGGATGGGCATCATGGGCCTTACCGCCACTCGCTATGATAGTACCGCAGATATTCTCTCCAAAGACTTTGATAAGGACGTAACGACACTGATGACCATGTATGGAAATATCATGATTCGTGACGACAAAGAACAACTGGGACCGAACCAGAAGGAAGAAGACGAAGCATGGGACCAGGACATTCGAAATAGAGCAGAACGAAATGGTCGCAGAAACTTCGACTGGTCCACCTTCCAGCCCGTGAAGATTGCGGCGGAACCGATGCCGGAAGTGGAAAATGCGGGAGGACAATAAATTTTGGTAACTGGTGGCTAGTGACTGGTGACTAGGAAAAAAGTGACCCAGTTACCAGTCACCAGCCACTAGTCACTAGTCACTCCAAAAACATAGAATCGTATTTCAACATAGAATTGTAGTATAATGAGGAGGACATCTCATGCGGCTTAGACGTAAACCGTGGATTGAAGAAGCCATTAAGAATTACACATCCATTTTATTCCTGGAAGAACCGACGGACATGAAGGGCAAGTGGAGAAGTCAGTTTCCGAAAAGTGACCAGCCGCTTCATGTGGAATTTGGTACTGGGAAGGGACAGTTTATTTCTGGTATGGCAGCCATTCATCCTGATGTGAATTACATTGGCATGGAAGTGCAGGAAGGGGTCATTTACTATGCGGCCCAGAAAGTGGCTGAAAAGGATCCACCTATTTCCAATGTACGCCTCATTCTTGGCGACGTCAGTGAAATTCTAAATATCTTTGACGAAGGCGAAGTGGATGCGATTTACCTCAATTTCAGTGACCCTTGGCCGAAGAAGCGGCACGCGAAACGTCGTCTCACCTATCGGGATTTCCTGAAACGCTATGCGGTAATTCTGAAAGAGGGCGGAGAAATCCGTTTCAAAACCGATAACAAAGACCTTTTTGATTTCTCTTTGGAAGAATTCCGTGCCATGGGATGGGAATTGTCTGATGTCACTTACGATCTTCATGCAGCACCGGTGGCTGGTGATGTGGAGACTGAATATGAAGAGAAATTTTCCAGAAAGGGGAACCTCATATGTCGTCTCGTAGCGAGACGTCCCTCGCAGACACAAAGTACGTTCCAGAATCCTTAAAGTGGATGTTTGTGGTAGCCGGCGTACTGATTACCCTTGGGGCGCTCAATGTCTATAGTGCTACCTATTATATGAATATGGAATCAGGGGTCAATCCCTATACCCATTTGTGCAAACACCTCGTTTATCTGGTCGGCAGTATTTTTGCTGGTATGGCTTGTGCCAAATGTCCTAAAAAGCTCATCCGGAAGGGAGCTTGGTTGTGGGTTCTTATCACCCTATGCTTATTGCTTCTGGTCATGGTGGCCGGGCGCACCGTCAATGGGGCCACTCGCTGGATTTATTTTGCAGGCGTCTCTCTGCAGCCATCAGAAATAGCCAAAGTGACAGGACTCATTTGGGCTTCTTCCTATTTGGCAAAGCAAATCGATCATCATGAAAAAGTCAGTATCATTATGAGTTTCATTCGACCTTTCTTTTTCCTTTTGAGTCGAGAAAAGAAAAATTCCTTTCGGACCATGCTGAAACATTTCATTCCCCTTTATGGTCCTCTAGTAATGGCCGCTTTTGTTTTGAAACAGCCAGACATGGGAACCGCTGTGATTATTCTCATGTTTCCACTGCTACTGTACATTTTGGCAGGACTTCCTATTTGGGAATTTATCGCTGGCATGGGAGTTGTTTCTTTTGGCGGTGCCATTTTGATTCTGGCCGAGCCCTACCGCTGGGACCGCGTCAAAGTCCTGTGGGACCCATTTCCTTTTGCTAGAGATGAAGGATACCAGACCGTGCAGAGCTTGATTGCGGTTGGGTCCGGGGGCTTCTTTGGACAGGCCGGTGGGGAAGGCATGTCGAAATTCTTGTACTTGCCAGAGCAATACACAGACTTTGCTTTTGCCGTGTTCAGTCAGGAATTTGGCTTCGTAGGCGCTATGGTATTGGTCTTGTTATACCTGGCGTTTCTCTTTACCGGCTTTTCTGTGGCGAGCAAACTAAAAGAAACCTACGCCATGCTTCTGGTCTATGGATTGACGTTGCTCATTACCGTGCAAGGACTGATCAATATCGCCATGGTTATTGGCTGCTTCCCCGTCACTGGCGTGCCGCTTCCCTTTATTTCCTTCGGCGGTACCTCCCTTCTAATTAATATCATGGCCCTGGGCCTCATCTTCGGCACCACCGTGCAAAGCCTCAAACAGAGCGATATGGAAGAACGGAAACGCCGCATCGCCGCTATGGAAGGCAGAGGTGCCTCCTTTAGTGAGTTGAATCGGGCGATCTATCGGTGAAACGATGTGAGTCATTGGCGATTCATAATGCTGATTCAAAGGTTATATGTTTTCAGAATACTTTTTAGTCAGTTGTCATTATTACGCTTGTTGAAAGGTTATGATTCTACTGACATTGTTTTATTAACAAATACAAAATACCGCTAGCATCAAGGTTATAAAAGGTCACTCTTTTTGGAAGAATATAACCTTTTATAACCTTGATGCTAGCGGTATTTTAATTTTGTTAATAAAAAGAAATCAGAAGAATCATAACCTTTTGACAAGCCGTAGAATGACAATTGTCTAAAATGTATGTAGCAATAGATACCCTTTCTTCTAGCGTATGTTGCTATGAAGACACCGAATAATTTTTCTTGCAATATCTATCGCTTCTAACATAGAGGGACATTTTCCTCCGCTATACAGTATCCATGCCAAAGATAGCATTTGAATTTCATGGGCTGATAGCGTAGGAGAAAGTGCCAAGTCTTCCCAGTGGAAATATTGGGTTTCCAGTTGGTGATGCACAAAAGAAGTGAGATAGAAACCCTCTTTGACTACGAAGATGACACTCCCTGATAAGTGCAATCTGTCAGCAGCCAAGGCCAGGCGTCCGGTATCTGCTATAGAGCGGACCAGGACCAGGACAGGAAAAGGGGACCTCTTGCTTATCGAAGTTTCTTTTGCTGGAAATTTTTGTGCCATTTCTTGACAGGCACACACCCAGGGCGATGAAGGTGGAAGGAAAGAAAGAATGGTCACATCAGCTGCAGATGGCACCGCTGATACATTTTGCGTGAGGGAATCCAGATTTCCTGTGATATCAAAGGGGGAATCCAGGAACTCAAGGCTTAGAAGAGAAATATTTTTTCGCAATGGACCAGGTCACTCCTAAAGATTGCTGTAGTAGAAAGAAATATAACGCCCGCTGGGGATGGAGCAGCCAGAACCATTTCCGGATCGGTGCCAAAGGCTGCCAACCATCGGTTGGATTCACTTTCTTAGTGGGATGGTGCTCCGATTCCTTCTTGCCTAACTGATGGGCGAAAAACAGCGCCGCCAGGGCCATACATAAGGCTTTTACAAACGATTTTTTATCATCCATAGAACTCACCTCGCTATGGGTATCATAACAGAGAAATTTTGCTTATGCAAATGGGGCGAGAAAAGTGTAATATAGGTGGTGGCTGGGGTTCTGTAGCGGCATTTGCACTAGCGGCTACCATCTTCCTTTGGAAGGGCAATGCTATTAAGTTAAGTGAAATATGTGGAGATTCCTTTTGTGACAAAGTTGCTAAGGTTGCTCAGGACTCTCAAGTTTCTCAGGTTCCCCGAATGAGATGATAACGCTAGCGTCTATCAGCGCATTCGAAGAACCTGAGCAGCCTTAGCAACTTGAGAAACCTGAGTAACCTATAATCACAAACCAAATTATGCTTACTGGCGCAAATCCTTAACTTAACAGCATTGCTTTGGAAGGGGGGGCAGGGGGGATAGCTCGCACTGGCGATTATAATTGTGATGAGAAGCGTAGCATTGTCGGCGTTCTGCGAAGGCGGCTAGTCGGGAGCTCTTCTTCATCGGCCTATCCCCGGCTCGCAAGCGAGCCTGCCCCTTCCTGAGGAAGGGGCTCTTATATCGTTATGATGGGATGGCTAGAAGAACATGGAAGTGAAACGTGTATGTAAAGGTTCTGTAGCGATGGCTTGGCTGTTGGAACATGGAGATGGAATGGGTATGTGAGGTTCTGTAGTGGTAGCATAGATAGTGCAACATATCAAGGTATCGACTATCAAAAGGTTCTGGCTCCGCGAAAATCAATAGATTTTCAATGGAGCCAGAACCCTGAGAACCCTGAGAACCCTGAGAACCCTGAGAACCCTGAGAACCCTGAGAA